>NZ_BAAAEP010000003.1:116990-161262 GCF_039523075.1 Caenispirillum bisanense | reverse complement strand
CTCCCCCCGCTGCTCGCCGAGCCCCCCGCCGCCGGCGGCTTCAACCGGCCGCCGCTGCGGGCGCCGGGCGTGCTGCGCCTGGACGATGCGGCGGTGATGGAGGACACGCCGGCTGCCGTGCTGCGCGACCTCGGCGACGGCATCGCCTGCCTGTCCTTCCGCACCAAGATGAACGTGGTGTCGGAAGACCTGCTGGCGGCGGTGGAGCGGGCGACGGCGCGGCGCGACATCGCCGGACTGGTGCTCGCCAATGATCACCCCCGCGCCTTCTCCGCCGGCGCCGATCTGGCCCGCTTCGTCGCCCTGCTGGACGACCCCGCCGGGCTCGACGCCTACATCCTGCGCGGCCAGCAGGCGTTCCGCGCCCTGCGGGCCGCGCCCTTCCCGGTGGTCGGGGCGCCACAGGGGGTGGCGGTCGGCGGCGGCTGCGAGATCCTGCTGCACTGCGACGCCATCCAGGCGTGGGCGGAAGCCGGCCTCGGGCTGGTGGAGCGGCTGGTTGGCATCATTCCCGGCTGGGGCGGCACCACCCGCCTGCTGCTGCGCATGGGCGCCCGCGCCGACCTGCCGAAAGGCCCCCTGCCCGCCCCCGCCGCCGCCTTCGAGACCATCGCCGGCGCCCGCATCTCCCGCTCCGCCCTGGAGGCGCGGGCCATGGGATTGCTCGGCGCGGGCGACGGCATCACCATGAACCGCGACCGCCTGCTGGCCGATGCGAAGGCCCGCTGCCTCGCCCTGGTGCCGGGCTACGTGCCGCCCGCCGAGCAGGCCATTGCCCTGCCGGGGCCATCGGGGCGCGTCTCGCTGATGAACGGCGTCCACGCCGCCCGCGCCGCCGGACGTCTGTCCGCCCACGATGGGGTGGTGCTGGAGGAACTGGCCGCCATCGTCACCGGCGGCGATACCCAGCCCTCGGCCCCGGTGGCGGAAGACGCGCTTTACGCCCTGGAGCGCGAGGCGGTGCGCCGCCTCGCCGCCACCGCCGCCAGCCGCGACCGCCTGCGCGCCATGCTTGAGACCGGCAAGCCGCTCGCCAACTGAGGACCGTGCCCGATGACCGTCTATGCCGCCCCCGTCCGCGACATGCGCTTCCTGCTGCACGAGGTGCTGGACGTCTCCACCGCCCTCGCCGGCCTGCCCGGACTGGCGGAGGTGGACGCCGGCCTCGTCGACGCCGTGCTGGCGGAAGCGGCCAAGGTCTGCGAAGGCGCCGTCTTCCCCGCCAATGCCGCCGGCGACCGCGAGGGCGCCCGCCTGACGCCGGCCGGGGTCGTCATGCCCGCCGCCTTCCACGACGCCTATCGCCAGTGGGCGGAGGGAGCCTGGACCGGCATCGCGCTTGATCCCGCTTACGGCGGCCAGGGCCTGCCGCGGGTGGTGGACTTCCTGGTGACCGAGATGGTGTGCGGCGCCAGCCTCGCCTTCAGCATCCTGCCGGGCCTCACCCGCGGGGCGTGGCAGGCCATCGCGGCGCACGCCTCCGACGACCTCAAGCGCCGCTGGCTGCCCAAGATGGCGACCGGCGAATGGACCGGCGCCATGGCGCTGACCGAACCGCAGTGCGGCACCGACCTCGGCCTGCTGCGCACCCGCGCCGAGCCCGACGGCGATGGCGATGGCGACACCTGGCGCCTGACCGGCAGCAAGATGTTTATTTCCGCCGCCGATCACGACCTGACGGACAACGTGGTGCATCTGGTGCTCGCCCGCCTGCCCGATGCGCCGCCGGGCACGCGCGGCATCAGCCTGTTCCTGGTGCCCAAGGTGCTGCCGGACGGCCGCCGCAACGGCTGGTCGGTCGGCTCGCTGGAAGAGAAGATGGGCCTGCACGCCTCGCCCACCTGCGTGGTGAACTACGACGGCGCCGTCGGCTGGCTGGTCGGCGAGCCCCATCGCGGCCTGCCGGCCATGTTCACCATGATGAACGACGAGCGCCTGTTTGTCGGCATCCAGGGCATCGGCGCCGCCGAATGCGCCTGGCAGACCGCCGCCGCCTATGCCGCCGAGCGCCTGCAGGGCCGCGCTCCGGACGGTCCGTCGCGGCCCGACCTGCCGGCCGATCCCATCATCCACCACCCCGACGTCGCCCGCATGGTCGCCATCGCCCGCGCCACCACCGAAGGCGGCAGGGCGCTGGCGGCCTGGGTGGCGGTGCAGCTCGACCGCGCCGAGCGCCTGCCCGCCGGGCCGGAGCGCGAGGCGGCGGACGACCTCGTGGCTCTGCTGACGCCGGTGGTGAAGGCGGCCGGCACCGATTTCGGCTTCGATGCCTGCGTGCTGGCGCAGCAGGTGCTGGGCGGCCACGGCTATGTGCGCGAGTGGGGTGTCGAGCAGCTGGTGCGCGACGTGCGGGTGACGCAGATCTATGAAGGCACCAACGGCGTCCAGGCGCTCGATCTGGTCGGCCGCAAGCTGCTGCCCGACGGCGGCCGCCTGCCCCGGCGCCTGTCCGCGCTGGTAGACGCCGACCTGCCGGCCATGCCGCCCGCCCTGGCGGACCGCCTGCGCCGGGTGCTGGCGGCGGCGGCCCGGACGGTGGACGACCTGCCCGCCGCCTCCGCCACCGCGCGGGCGGCGGCGGCCACCGACATCCTGCGGCTGTTCGCCCTGCTGTCCTACGGCTGGATGTGGGGGCGCATGGCGACGGCGGCGGCGCGGGGTGGCGAGCCCTTCCACGCCGACAAGCAGGCCACCGCCGCCGCCTTCGCCCGCCTGCTGCTGCCGGAGGCGGAGACGCTGGCGGCGCGCATCGGCGCGGCGCTTGCCGAGGGGCAGGATTGGCCCTCTGCCGCCACCGCATAAGACGAAGGTAGTGGACGTGGTGCCGACGGGCGGCGACGGCTAGCATGACCGTCGCCCCCCTTGGGGCATCCGTCCTTCGACTCAGCCCCCTGCCCCTTGCCGGGGGCGGAGATGGTTCTTAGGTCGGGGTCTCGTCATCCGGGCCGGCGGCTGCCGTCGCGGTTCCCTCGCCAGCACCCGACCGGAGATCATCGCCCCGAATGCAGCCCGCGCGGCATCATCTGAGGCAGGCAACCCAGGCCCATCATGCCCGGGTGGATGCCGCCTTCAGCCTCTTCGACCTCGCCGACACCGCCGCCTACGGCCGCTTCCTGAGCGCCCATGCGCGGGTGCTGCTGCCGCTGGAAGCGGCGCTGGCGGGGGATGCCACCTTTGCGTCGATGCCGTCGGCTGCATCCCGGCTGCGGTCCCAGGCATTGAAGGACGATCTGGACGCGCTCCGTCTGCCGCTGCCGCACGACCCGCCGCCCACCCTGCCCGCCGACCGCGAGGGGGTGGCCGGCATCTGCTATGTGCTGGAGGGCTCGCGCCTGGGCGGACGGGTGCTGGCGCGACGGGTGGCGGCAGCGCCCGGCCCGTTGCCCGCTGCCTTCCTGCGGCATGGCGAGGATCAGCCGCTGTGGCCGACCTTCCTCGCCTGGCTGGAAAGCCTGACATGGACGCCCGCCGGCCTCGCCCGCGCCGCGGCGGCGGCCAGCGCCACCTTCGACGGCTTTCTGACGGCCGCCCAGCAGACCAGGACTCCCTAGGCCGATGCCCGCTTCCACGCTTTCGTCCTCCGTCGACCTCACCACCTGCGACCGCGAGCCGATCCACCTGCTCGGCAAGGTGCAGCGCCACGGCTTCCTGCTGGGCGCGGCGGCCGACTGGACCATCACCCACGCCTCCCACAACGTGGTCGACTTCCTCGGCCGCACCGCCGAGGACATGGTGGGCCGGCCGTTCCGCGAGCTGTTCGACGGCGACACCCTGCACGCCCTGCGCAACCGCCTGCAGTTCGCCACCGGCCACCACGGCAGCGAGGTGGTGTCGCGCCTGCCGGTGGGACCGGAGGGGCAGCTTTACGACGTCGCCGTGCATCTGTCCGCCGACACCATCGTCACCGAGTTCATGCCCCACGCGCCCGGCGAGGCGGTGGACGATGCCCTGGCCATGGTGCGCAGCCTGATCGACCGCCTGTCGGCCGCCCCGACGCCGCAGCGCCTGTGCGAGGATGCGGCGCGCTACGTGCGCATGTTCACCGGCTTCGACCGGGTGATGGTCTACCGCTTCCTGCCCGACGGCAGCGGCCAAGTGACGGCCGAAGCGCGCGAGCGCAGCATGGAGCCCTTCCTGCACCTGCGCTATCCGGCCACCGACATCCCGCAGCAGGCCCGCCAGCTCTATCTGCACAACACCATCCGGGTGATCGCCGACGCCGGCGACGACGGCTGCCGCGTCTACCCCAGCCGCGACCGCGACGGGCGCGTGCTCGACCTGTCCGACAGCGTGCTGCGCAGCGTGTCGGACATCCACCTGCAATACCTGCGCAACATGGGGGTCGGCGCCTCCATGTCCATTTCCATCATCGTCGACAACGCCCTGTGGGGGCTGATCGCCTGCCACCACCGCACGCCGCTGGTGCTGGGTCATGCCAGCCGCCTCGGGGCGCAGTTGTTCGGGCAGATGTTCTCGCTGGTGCTGCAGACCAAGCTTGATGCCGCCGAGCGGCGCCACGACGACGACGTGCGGCGGCTGTCGGCGCAGGTGGCGGCGGCCATGGCGCCCGACCGACCGGCGGCGGAGGTGCTGCTGGACTACGCCGCCGCCTTCTGCCCGCTCATGCGCGCCCACGGGGCGGCGGTGGTGCTTGATGGCCGCCTGCTGACCCACGGCGTCGCCCCGGCGGCGGAGCACATCGCCGCCATCACCCGCCTGCTCGACGGCAGCCCGGTGAACATGATCTTCGCCACCGACCACCTGAGCGCCGAAGTGCCGGAAGCCGCCGCCTGGACGGGCGAGGCGGCCGGACTGCTGGCGGTGCCGATATCGCGCACGCCCCGGGACTATGTGCTGTTCTTCCGGCCGGAGGTGATCCAGCAGGTCACCTGGGCCGGCAACCCGGACAAGGTGGCCGAGCCCGGCGCCGACGACCAGCGCCTGTCGCCGCGCCGCAGCTTCGCCGCCTGGAAGACCGCCGTCGCCGGCCGCAGCGAAACCTGGGACCGGGCGCAGGTCCGCATGGCCGAACAGCTGCGACTGGTGCTGCTCGACGTGGTGCTGCGGCTGGGGGACGAGGCGGCGCGGGTGCGCGACCGCGCCGGCGAGAAGCAGGAACTGCTGATCGCGGAACTGAACCACCGGGTGCGCAACATCATGGGGGTGGTGCGCGGCCTCATCCGCCAGACCGGCTGGTCGGAGGATTCGGCGGAACGGTTCGCGGAAATCCTCGACAGCCGCATCCAGGCGCTGGCCCGCGCCCACGACCAGATCACGCGCGAGAACTGGGGCCCCGGCTCGCTCACCACCCTCATCCGGGTGGAGGCGCAGAGCTTCCTGGTCGACAATCAGGCGCGGGTGCGGGTGCGCGGCGACGACATGCTGCTCGCCCCCGCCGCGCTGTCGACCCTGGCGCTGGTGATCCACGAGCTGATGACCAATTCCGCCAAGTACGGCGCCCTTACCGACCAGCGCGGCCATGTGGAGGTGACGCTGACGCCGGAACCCGACGGCGCCCTCACCCTCGACTGGCTGGAGGTGGGCGGTCCGCCGGTGCAGCCGCCGGCGCGGCGCGGCTTCGGCTCCACCATCATCGAACGCACCATCCCCTTCGAACTGCGCGGACGAGCGCAGGTCGACTATGCACCGCAAGGGCTCGCCGCCCGCTTCTGGGTGCCGGCCGCCTTCGTCCACCGCGCCGGCAGCCGTCATCAGGCCGCCGCCGCCGCAGCCGGCACCGGCGCGGCGGGCGCCGGGGCGGGACAGCCGGTGGCGGCGCCGCTGCGGGTGCTGGTGGTGGAAGACAACCTGATCATCGCCCTGGATGCCGAAACCGCCTTCCTCAGCCTCGGCTGCGAGCAGGTGACCCTGGCCGGCAGCAACGGCCAGGCGGCGCAGCTGCTGGCGGCGGAACAGTTCGACTTCGCCCTGCTGGACGTCAACCTGGGGCCGGAGACCAGCTTTCCCACCGCCGCCGCCCTGCAGGCCGACGGGGTGCCGTTCGCCTTCGCCACCGGCTACGGCGATGCCAGCGAGTACCCGGCGGAGATGCAGGCCGTGCCCCGCCTGACCAAGCCCTACGACCTGGACATGATCCGCGGCCTGCTGGCAACGCTGACCGCGCCGCGCGGGTAAAACCGCCACCACATTTCAATGGCGGTCGCAGATTGCATCCAACTGTGCGATAGTGCATGAAAGCGTCGCCGTAACCATGGCGCGAAAACCGCACGTCGCGGCTTGGTCTTGCTCCCGGTGGTCAGGGGTGATGGCTGGCATGGCGTGTGCGTAACCCGAAGTACCCTGGCGGTCTGAAAAAGCTGGCACCATCATGACCAGTCGCTCCGCTTACGCCCCGCGGTCCCCGTCGCCCGAGCGACGCCGACCCCGCCCCCTCAGCCGGCGCATCCTGATCTGGTGGCGCCGCACCCTCCGTTCGCCGCGCCGCCTGCTGACCATCCTGGCGGTCGTCGCCGGCGGGGCCGCCGCCGGCATCGGCGTGGTGGTCCTGCTGCTGCTGCTCCTGCCCGGCACCCCGGACGGCCGGGCGATCCCCGGCGCCGGGGCGGGTGGCGACACCGCCGGCGCCGCCGATGCCCCCGCCGCGCCCGAGGCCGGCGATCAGGGCCCCGACCGGGTGGCGCTGTGCCAGGCGAGCGTCCCGCACGTCAACTGCCGCTGTTTCTGGCAGCGGCTGGACCCGGTGCTGACCGAGGCCGAACTGGCCGCGGTGGCCGCCGCCCTGGAGGTGCGCGCCAGCCTGGGCGCCTTCGCCGCCCGCGCCCGGCTGGCGTCGGACATCGGGGCCGACCAGACCCGCATGGTCAACCGCGTCCTGTTCGAGTGCACCGGCCCGTCCTGAGGGTGTCGGCCGATGATCCGGCATCGGAGGTCTCGATCGGCGGTTGCCGTTCCATAAAAATCGCGATAAATTCCGCAGGCCGCGTGGCGCCTGACGGCCGCGCCGGCAACGGGGGGAATTTGATGCCGACCATTCTTATCGTCGACGACAGTCGCGTGGCGCGCCTGTCTCTGCGCCGCCTTGTCACGGCCCTGGTGCCCGATGCCACCATCATCGAGGCGGCTTCCGCCGATGAAGCCGCCGTTGCGGTCGAAGGGGTGAGCGTCGACCGCGCCCTCATCGACTTCAACATGCCCGGCCGCGACGGCCTGCAACTGGCCGAGGAACTGGCCGCCGGCCACCCGGAAATCCGCATGGCCATGGTCACCGCCAACATCCAGGACGCGGTCGCCGGCCGCGCCCGCGCGCTGGGCATGAGCTTCATCGCCAAGCCGCCGCGGCAGGAAGACCTGTCGGACTTTCTGCTGAACGCAGGCAAGGACGCCGGCTGATGGCCGCCTGGCAGTTCAGCGCCGACGAGCAGGACGTCGTCACCGAGCTGATGAACATGGGCGTCGGCCGTGCCGCCGCCAGTTTCTCGCGGCTGGTGGGCGACGAGGTGGTGCTGTCGGTGCCGCTGGTGCGGCTGGCCGATGCCGCCGAGGCCGAAACCGCCTTCGCCGACAGCGTGCCGGAGGTGGTGGCCGGCGTGACGCAGAGCTTCGAGGGCCTGATCACCGGCACCGCCGCCCTGCTGTTCCCCGGCGAACGCAGCCTGGAACTGGTGCGGGCGGTGATCGGCGAAGACCTGCCGGCCGACGAAATCTCGGAGCTGGAACAGGAAACGCTGGCCGAAATCGGCAACATCATCCTCAACAGCTGCCTTGCGACCATCGCCAACGCCCTGAAGACGGAACTGCACGCCAGCCTGCCGGAACCGTTCCACGCCGGCCGCAGCGGCCTTACGCGCTTGCTGGGCGACAGCGATACGTTCATCATGCTGGTGCAGATCGACTTCAGCCTGAAATCGCGCAACCTGGAAGGCTACCTCGCCTTCGTGGTCGACCTGCGCACGGCGGCGGCCTTCCGCGGCGCCATCGCCGCCTATCTGCACAATCTGGGCGGCTGACGCGGGGGCGTCATCTGGGGAACTGACGCGGGGGCGTCGGGAGAATTGGGGGATCAGCGTGATGACCGGTGCCGACGGCAATGCCCTCGACGCCCTTGATTGCGGCGTGGCGCTGTTCGACCGCGACGGCCGCATCGTGTTCTGGAATGCCTGGCTGGTTCGCCGCAGCGATGTAAGCGCCGCGGTCGCCTGCGGCCGCGACCTCGTCAGCCTGTTCGGCGCCGACGTGTCGCCGTCGCTGGTGGAGGCGGTGCAGCTTGCCTGCCGCCACGGCATGGCGTCGGTGCTGTCAAACCAGCTGCACCGCTGCGTGCTGCCCCTGCATCGCCCAGGCGACGGCGAGCCGCTGCAGCAGTCGGCGGCGGTGCGGCCGCTCGGCGGCACTACGCCGGGCTGCCTGCTGCAGATCAACGACGTGTCGGCCGCCGTCCGCCGCGAGCGCCACCTGCGCGAGAGCCAGGCCGCCCTGCGCCTGCGCAACCGCGCCATCGAGGCCTCCAGCCAGGGCATCATCATCGTCGATGCCCAGGCCGAGGGCATGCCCATCCTCTACACCAACCCCGCCTTCACCGAGATCACCGGCTTCTCGGCCGAGGAGGCGGCGGGCCGCAACTGCCGCTTCCTGCACGGCGACGACGGCGACCAGCCGGGGCTGGCCGAGATCCGCGCCGCCATCGCCGAACGGCGCGAGGGCATCGGCGTCATCCGCAACTTCCGCAAGAACGGCTCGGCGTTCTGGAACGAGCTGATGGTGGCGCCGGTGTTCGACAGCCGCCAGCAGCTGACCCATTACGTCGGCGTGCAGCGCGACATCACCCTGCGCCGCGCCGCCGAGGAGGAACGCGACGCCGCCCTGGCCGAAACGCGGGCAGTGAACCGGCGCCTCCAGCGCGAGCAGGACTTCACCAACGCCGTGCTGCGCACCGTCGGCGCCCTGGTGGCGGTGGTCGACCGGCGCGGCCGCATCGTCTCCTTCAACCGGGCGTGCGAGACCGTCACCGGGCTGCAGGAAGCGCATGTGGTCGGCACCCGCCTCGGGGAACTGATCCCCGAGGCCGAGGCCGCCGCCGCCTTCCGCCTGGACGAGCAGGGCGAGGGCCCCGCCTCCAGCGGCCTGACCACCGGCCTGCGCACCGCCGCCGGCGCGGTGCGCACCATCCGCTGGACCTTCACCACCCTGCGCGACCGCGAAGGGGTGGCGAGCCACCTCATCTGCACCGGCATCGACGTCACCGAGCGCGACCGCGCCGCCGCCCTGCTGCGGGCCGAGCGCGAGATCCTGGAACTGGTCGCCCGCGCCGAGCCGCTGCCGGTGGTGGGGGAGCGCATCTGCCTCGCCATCGAGGAACAGCTGCCCGGCCATCGGGCCTCGCTGCTGCTGCTGGGTCCGCAGGGCGATACCCTGCACCACTGCGCCGCGCCGTCACTGCCGAGCGACTATCTGCGGGCCATCGACGGCATCTCCATCGGCGCCGGGGTGGGATCGTGCGGCGCCGCCGCCTTCAGCGGCCAGCCGCGCTTCACCTCCGACACCCTCAGCGATCCCAACTGGGCCGCCTTCGCGCCGCTGGCCGAGGCCGCCGGCCTCCGCGCCTGCTGGTCGCTGCCGGTGCTGACGCCGGGCGACAGCGTGCTCGGCACCTTCGCGGTCTATTCGGCGGACCCCGGCCTGCCCGACGATGCGGCGGTGGACGTGATGCAGCGTGCCGCCCGCATCGCCGCCATCGCCATCGCCCGCCATCAGGCGGCGGAGCGCATCCGCCATCTGGCGCTCTATGACCAGCTGACCGGGCTTGCCAACCGCTCGCTGCTCTACGACCGGCTGCAGTCGGCGCTGGCCCAGGCGCGCCGCTACGGCAACCGGGTCGGCATGCTGTTCATCGACCTCGACGGCTTCAAGCCCATCAACGACCGCCACGGCCACGACGCCGGCGACACGGTGCTGGCCACCATCGGCCGCCGCCTGAAGGCCGCCCTGCGCGAAGGCGACACCGCCGCCCGCATCGGCGGCGACGAGTTCGTGCTGCTGGCGGTGAACGTGGGCACCGCCGCCGATGTGGAGCGCATCGCCGCCAAGGTGCTGATGGCCATCGGCGAGCCGGTGACGTGGAACGGCGAGACGCTGCACATCGGCGCCAGCATCGGCCTCGCCCTGTTCCCGGACGACGCCCCCACCGGCGACAGCCTGCTCAGCATCGCCGACACGGCCATGTACGCCGCCAAGGCCGCCGGCAAGAACTGCTGGTCCTGGCGCACCGGCGACACCCCCTGCCCCAACCCCGGCGCCTGACCGGGAAGACCATCTTCATCGCGCGAAAGGTCTTCGTCATCCTCAACGCGATGCTCGACAAAGGCCTCCTATTCGCCCCTCATGATCAACAGATGCCCTCGCCGGCCCGGCCCAGGCACGGTCGCGGGATTTTCCCGTGACCGGGGGGCGGGGGTGGTCTATATCCACCGGCTCAGCCGAACCGGGACAACCAGACAGGACGGAGCCGCGAGCCGATGGCGACCATCTTCTCCGAAACCCTGTACACGGGCTATGGCCAGCACGTCGACGTCAAGGGCGACATGCTGGTGGACAAGCGGTCCGAGTACCAGCACATCCAGATCTTCAACACCCGCGCGCTCGGCCGGGTGATGGCGCTGGACGGGGTGGTGCAGATTTCCGACCGCGACGAGTCGGCCTATTCCGAGATGCTCACCCACCTGCCGATGATCGAGCACGGCGGCGTGGCGCGGGTGATGATCGTCGGCGGCGGCGACGGCGCCATTGCCGAGGAATGCCTGAAGCACCCCAATGTCGAAGTGGACATGTGCGAGATCGACGGCGAGGTGGTGGCGGCCTGCCGCCAGCACTTCGCCCACGTCAACAACGGCGCCTTCGACAATCCGCGCTTCCACCTGCACATCCGCGACGCCTTCGAGTTCCTGAAGGAAGACGCCGCCGCCGGCCGTTACGACCTGATCATCGCCGACCGCCCCGATCCCATCGGCCCGGCCGAGGTGCTGTTCGCCACCGAATTCTACGAGCTGCTGAAGCGCGCCCTCAGCGACCGCGGCATCGCCGTGTTCCAGAACGGCTGCCCCTTCTTCCAGCCGGAGGAACTGAGCGAAACCCTGACCCAGCTGCGCGGCGTGTTTCCCCATGCCGGCACCTACCTGACCGTCACCCCGACCTACATCGGCGGCTTCATGGCGCTGACGTGGGCGTCGCGCGGCACCGCCCTCGGCAGCCTGCCGGCGGCGGACGTGGCCCGGCGGGTGGAGGCGGCGGGGCTTGCCACCGACTACTACAACGCCGCCATCCACACCGCCGCATTTGCGCTGCCGGAGTGGATCAGGCGGCTCGCGTCATAGACCTGCATCTTCTGCAGAGACCCCGAGGGGCGGCCCGGCGTTGCTGGCGGGCCGCCCCTTTTGCGTGCCCCCTCCCCCTCCGGCACCGAGCATCGCCATCATGCTGCACCTGCTGACCAGTCCTGAAGCGTGGATGAGTTTCCTGACCCTGAGCGCGCTGGAAGTCGTGCTCGGCGTCGACAACGTGATCTTCCTGTCCATCGTCTCCGCCCGCCTGCCGGCGGAGCAGCAGCGCACCGCCCGCCGCATCGGCCTCGGGCTGGCGCTGTTCGCCCGCGTCGGCCTGCTGGCCAGCCTGGCGTGGATCATCGGACTGACGGAGCCGGTATTCCGCCTGGGCGGGTTCGAGGCCTCGTGGCGCGACATCATCCTGGCCGCCGGCGGCGCCTTCCTCATCTACAAGGCGACGGTGGAGATCCACGAGACCATGGAACCGGAGGACGGCGGCCAGGCCGCTCCCCTGGCCCGCGCCCGCGCCGCCTTCGGCATGGTGATCGGTCAGATCGTGGTGCTGGACGTGGTGTTCAGCCTCGACTCGGTGCTGACCGCCATCGGCATGGCCAACGAGATCGCCATCATGATCGCCGCCGTCTGTGTCGCCATCGGCGTCATGCTGGTGGCGGCGGAGCCCCTGGCGCGGTTCGTCAACACGCACCCGACGGTGAAGATGCTGGCGCTGTCGTTCCTCATCCTGGTCGGCGTGGCGCTGGTGGCCGATGCCCTGCACTTCCACATTCCGCGCGGCTATCTCTACTTCGCCATCGCCTTCTCCATCGGCGTCGAGACCCTGAACCTGATGGCCGCCCGCCGCCGGCGGCGGGAGCGGGAGGCGGCGGCGGCAGCGGGCTCCGGCGGCACCACCACCCTCAGCGACGGATGACCACCGCCTCCGGCCGGCCGCAGGCGGCGGCGTTGGCGTGCAGTTGCTCCAGCGCCCACGGCTGCGTCCACGGGCCGAGGTGGATGTAGCCGTCGGCGCCATCGCCCACCGCCACATAGCGGTCGGCCGCGATGGCCGCCGCCGTCAGGGCGCAGACCAGGGCCGCCCGCTCGTCGTGGTCACGCACGGCGGTGAGGTTTCCGGCGCAGGCCCGGCCCGGCAGCAGGTCGGCGAGCAGGGCCGTCAGCAGATCATGGGGCGGCGGCGGCGCGGCGGCGGTCAGGTGGCTCCAGTAGACGTCGGAGCGCAGGCCGTGCTCCGGCACCCGGCCGTCGGGCATCATGGTGCCGAGGAAGCTGGTGGGAAAGGCCTCCGCCAGGGCGCCAGGGTGGATGGCGGTGGGGAAGGCCGCCGGGGCGAGGCGGCCGGTTTCCAGCACCAGCCGGGCGAAGGCGTTGGCTTCTTCGTTGAGGCGGCGGCCGGTCGGGCTGTTGGACTGGCCGGGCTTGCCGATGCGCCCGAAGCCGCGCGTCAGCAGACGTTCCGGCAGGCGGTAGCGGTCCATGACGGCGAGCGAGCCATGCAGCGGCCCGTCGATGGCGCAGACCGCCACCCCCTCCCCCACCAGATCGTCCAGCACCGCCTGCCGCTCCGCCGCATCGGTGCCCATGCGGACGATGCGCCAGCCGACCGCATTCGCATCCCACTCCAGCCGGCAGGCGGCGGAAGACTTGCGCCCGGCCGCCCAGCCGACGTCGATGCCAAGGACGGCGGTCATGCCAGAAGCGTCACCAGCGCCGATGGCCGCGGCTCAGCGAAGGGATTGAGGAGCGTCACCCCAAGCAGGGTCCGCCCCGCCTGCCCGTCTTCGGTCAGGATGAAGCGACACCCGGCCCGGCGCGCCGTCGCCCAGATCATGGCGTCCCAGAAGGCCCATTTGTCGTGACAGACCGCATCCATGGCATCCAGCAGGCAGGTGCTGTCGGCTTGAGCGACGGGAAACGCCTCCGCCAATTGCTCCACCAGAAAGCGCGCCCGGTCGGCCGAAGCCATGGACTTGCGCGTCAGCACATGGAACAGCTCCGCCAGCGCCTGAACGGTGAGGATGCAGCGCCGGGTCGTCCGCGCGTCCCGCAGCAGAGCCGCCGCCTTGTCGTGCCGCTCGCCCTGGTCGCGCGCGAAGGCGTAGACCAGAATGTTGGTGTCGAGGGTGAACAGCGGCTTATCGGTCATAGAGCGACTCTCGGTCGAAGCGGCCGGAGCCGATCTCGAACCCCTCCTCCATCAGCCGTTCCACATTCGCCCAGGCGCGGTCGCTGCGGTCACTGGCCCCATCCGCCGGCACCAGCCGGGCGACCGGGGTGCCGCGGCGGGTGATGGTGACTTCCTCCCCCTCCTCCTCCACCTGGCGGAGCAGGCGGGAGAACTGCTGGTTGGCATCGCGGGCGGAAATGGTGTGGTGGGTCATGGCAAGCCTCCTTGTGCCGGCAGCGGCACGGCATGCACTACATTTGCGCTACATCCGCCGCATCGTCAAGGCGCCGACGCGAAAAACCCCGGAGCGGCGGCGGCTGCTCCGGGGTTTCCGGTCTTCTTCCGGCGGGGACTGTCAGGCGACCTTGCGGGCCTTGTAGTCGCCCAGCCACGTCACCTTGCCACCGTCGTCCTCGTGGCGGATCTCCACGAAACGGTCGGCATGGAAGCCGTTGAAGCGGGTGCGCAGGGCGTTGGAATAGGCGCCCATCAGCCCGATCTCGATCCAGTCGCCGGTGCGGATGTCGGCCGGCATGCGGTGCGGGCCGGGCATGCTGTCCACCGAATCGCAGGTCGGGCCGAACAGCTGGAAGTCGTCCCACTCGCTGGTCACCGGCTCGCCGTGGCGGCGGATGACCGAGATGGGGAAGCACGGCCCCAGGTACTTCAGTTCCGACAGGCTGCCGTAGGTGCCGTCGTTGAGGTAGACCGACGACCCGCGCCGCAGGTCGACGCGGCAGATCACCGACAGGCCGTCCCACACCAGGGCGCGGCCGGGCTCGCACTGCAGGCGGCAGGTGTCGGGCAGGCCGATGCGGTCGATGCCGGCGCGGATCTCGTCGCAGAAGGCCTCGAATGCCGGTTCCTCGCCGGTGTACTGGCCGGGGAAACCGCCGCCCACGTCCAGCAGGTCGATGTCCACCTGGGCCAGCTTCAGCGTCTCGCCCACCAGGTCCATGGCGACACCGAAGGCGCGCACGTCGACGCACTGGGAACCGACATGGAAGGTCAGGCCGATGCGCTGGGCCACCGGCTCGCACAGGCGCAGCAGGCGGGCCGCTTCGCCGACGGGGGCGCCGAACTTGCCCGACAGGTCCATCAGCGCTTGGCCGCGCGGCATCTCCAGCCGCACCACCAGGGTGAGGTCGCGGGCATTGCGGGTGACCTTCAGGATCTTCGCCAGCTCGTCCTCGTGATCGAGCACGAAGGAGCGCACGCCGTGCTTGTAGTAAGCCTCGGCGATGGCATCCGGCGACTTGATCGGGTGCATGTAATGACACTCGGCGGCGGGCAGCTGGCCCCGCACGTTGCGGATTTCCGTAATGGAGGCCGTGTCGAAGTGTCGGATACCGCCCTCGTGGAGGGCCTGCAGCACCACGGGATGATCGTTGCACTTCACGGCGTAGAGCACATCGCCGGGAAAAGCCTGCACGAACCGGCGCGCCGTCGCGCGGAGGACATCCGTGCGCACGCAGTGAATCGGATCGATGGGCTGAAGGACGTCAACGACCTCCGCAGTGCAGCTATACAGCTGGCTCATTTTGACCCCTCCCCAAAACCGGTGACAGTTTCAAAGGGTGATCAGAATGCCGCCGCCGCGCGAGCCGCAGTGCTTAGGCAAACATTGATCGACTAGAAAAATTCGGGTTCCGGGCCAAGCGCTTGGCGCTGTACCCGGAACCCGATCTGGAGGCGGACCTTACACAGGCGCAGGCAGCAGGTCAAGGCCCTGCGCAATCGGCGCCTTGAGACGGGCGGCGGCCAGCTTGATGGCGCCCTGCATCTTCTGGAAGGCGCGGTTCTCGATCTGGCGCACCCGCTCGCGCGACACGCCATACCGCTTGCCCAGGTCTTCCAGCGTCATCGGGTCGTCGACCAGACGGCGGGCCTGGATGATCTCGCGCTCACGGTCGTTGAGCGCCGCCAGACCCTCGCTGATCAGCTGGCGGCCGAGGGTCCGTTCCTCGAACGCCGCATAGGTGTCTTCCTGGTTCGGCGCATCGTCCATCAGCAGGTCCATGCGCTCGGTTTCGATCTCGCCCGACACCGGGGCGTTGAGCGAACTGTCGCGGGCCATGAGGCGGCGGTTCATGTTCACCACATGGTCGGAGCCGACGCTCAGTTCCTCGGCAATGCGGGCCACATCCTCGGGCGTCATGTCGCTGTCCTCGTAGAGGCCGAGCTGCGCCTTCACCTTGCGCAGGTTGTAGAACAGCCGCTTCTGGACCGCGTCGGAGCCCATCTTCACCAGCGACCACTGGCTGAGGACGAACTCGTTGATGCTGGCCTTGATCCACCACATGGCATAGGTGGCGAGGCGGAAGCCCTTTTCCGGCTCGAACTTCTGCACGGCGCGGATCAGGCCCAGGTTGCCTTCGCTCACCAGGTCGGCCATGGGCAGGCCGTAGCGGCGGTACTGCGAGGCGATCTTCACCACCAGCCGCAGGTGGCTGTTGACCATGCGGTGGGCGGCGGCCTCGTCACCCTGGTGCTTGAAGCGCATGGCGAGATCATACTCCTCCCGCGGTTCGAGCACCGGATAGCGGCGGATCGACTCGACGTAGGAGCTGAAGCTCATTTCCGGCGTCAGCACCGGGATGTCCTTCATGGGGACGTCGATTTCGTTCAGTTCGGGCATTAGGGAATCCTCCCCTTCGTGTTCTTCAGATCCCGCTTTCGCGACAGGATGGGGCCGTTGTGCCGGCGGAGCGTCAGGCCGCCGCGGACGTCGCAGTCTCTGCGGCGGCGGCGGCGTTGGCGGTCGCGATGGCGACCTTGACCGGCGCCTTGGCCTTGGGCAGTTCGCGCGAAAGCTCGATGCGCAGCAGGCCGTTCTCAAGCCGGGCGCCCGTGACGCGGACGTGTTCGGCGAGGTGGAACTTGCGCAGGAAATCGCGGGTGGCGATGCCGCGGTGGAGGATCTTCACCTCCGGCGCGGTCGTGTCACCGGCAGGGGCGCTGCCTTTGCGCCCGGCGACGAGCAACATGCCGTCGCGCACTTCGACCGTCAGGTCGTCCGCCTGGAACCCGGCAACGGCGAGCGTGACCGCATAGTCGGCCTCGCCGATGGCTTCGATGTCACAGGGCGGATAGTTGGTTCCGGCGTCCAGATGGCGCGCGGCCTCAAGCAGGCGCGCAGCACGGTCGAAACCGACGGTGGAGCGGAACAGAGGGGCCAGGTCGTGCCTCATGATCAAACATCCTCCTTCAGAGCGATGTCGGCCTTCCCCGCCACGACCGGGCACGGTGCCCGTCTGTCGGCGGTATCGGCCGGGCGACCCACGGACCGCCTTCGGGCGCATCTGGATCACCGGTGATGGGGGAGCCTTGGCAGCGTGTCGGCCGCCGGTCTTCCCTTGCGAAATCGCGGTGCCCGCCCTACCTCCGCTGCATCGGCGTCAGCGGTGCCTGTTGCCCCGCTCGCCCGCCCGCAGCCCTGAAGATCGGCTTGGCGCACCATAAGCCCGGACCCGCTCTGCGGCATCCGGCAGTGTTACTATATAGACCTGCCGGTCGCCCCGTCAAGGGAATACAGGACCAAATCAGTCTCCTTTTCGATGGCAGCCATGCCCGCGAAGCAGAGCGTGCGTGAACGAGCCCGGCCGGCTTTCCGTTGAACCGGAGAGCGGATGATGCAAGCCTCCCCTTGCGGGGCTTTGGCTCATCCCTCCGGAGAGGGCGACACCACCGCGTCCTTTCCTGACAAACACGCCACGGCCCGCGAGAGTTCTCCATTCATGCGCCAGATCGTCGTTCCCATCATCGCGCTGCTGATCGGCATCGGGTTCATGATGCTCGGCAACGGCCTCATGGGTACCCTGACGTCGCTGCGGCTGGACCAGGGCGGCGCCTCCGCCACCGTGGTCGGCGTGGTGATGGCCGGCTATTTCGGCGGCCTGACCATCGGCGCCCTGTTCAGCGAACGGCTGATCCGCCGGGTCGGGCATATCCGCGCCTTCACGGCCTTCGCCTCGCTGTATTCCGCCGCCGCCCTGGCCCATGCGCTGGTTCCCGATGCCTGGGTGTGGTTCGTGCTGCGGCTGATCGGCGGCTTCACCATGGCCGGGCTGTTCATCTGCGTGGAAAGCTGGCTCAACGCCCGCGCCACCAACGAGACGCGCGGCCAGGTGCTGTCGGCCTACATGATCACCGTCTACTTCTCGCAGTTCCTCGGCCAGTTCCTGCTGAACGTGCCGGACGAGGCGGGCTTCGTGCTGTTCATCGTGGTGTCGATCCTGCTGTCGGTGGCCGTGGTGCCGGTGGCGATGACCCGCACCCCCGGCCCCACCCTGCCCGACGTCACCTCCTTCAGCTTCCGGCGGCTGTGGCAGGTCTCGCCCATGGGGGTGTTCGGCACCTTTGCCGGCGGCGTGGTGTTCGGCGCCTCCTACGGTCTTGCGCCGGTGTTCACCCAGGGCCTCGGCTACAGCGTGTCGCAGACGGCGACCTTCGTGTCGGCCACCATCCTGGGCGGGCTGATCATCCAGTACCCCATCGGCAAGCTGTCGGACCTGCTGGACCGCCGCACCGTGCTGGCGGGACTTTACGTGGCGCTGGTGGTCACCTCGATCCTGGTGATCGGGGCGAGCTTCCTCGGCTTCTGGTGGGTGATGGCGGCGGCCGTGCTGTTCGGCGGCATCTCCTTCACCATCTACCCCATGTCCGTCGCCCACGCCAACGACCACCTGCAGCCGCACGAGCTGGTGGCGGCCAGCGGCGGCCTGATCCTGTCCTATTCGGTGGGTGCGACGCTCGGCCCCATCATCGCCTCGCCGCTGATGGACCTGTCCGGGCCGCTGGCGCTGTTCGCCTTCCTGCTGGCGGTGGGCGCCGCCGCCACCGCCTTTGCCGCCTGGCGCCTGCGGGTCCGCCCGCCGGTGCCGATGGAGGAGCAGGCGCCGTTCCAGGTGGTGCCGCGCACCTCCCCGGTGGCGGCCGTGCTCGACCCGCGCGGCGAGGACGACCCGCAGCTGAGCTTCGATTTCGACGCCCCGCCGGCCGACCCGCCGCCGCTGGCGCAGGCGGCGGAATAGCAGCCGCCCGCGCCGCCCGCCCCTCAGGCTGCCGCCAGATCGGCGGCCAGGATGCGGGCGTAGACGTCGCGGTCCACATTGCCGCCCGACAGCACCACCGCCACCTTGCGCCCCCGCATGGCGGCCCGTTCCTGCAGCAGCGCCGCCAGCGGCGCGGCGCCGGCGGCGTCAGCGATGTTGTGCGTGTCGGAGCAGTAGGCCCGCATGGCGGCGGCGATCTCGTCGTCGCTCACCTCGACGATCCGCTCCGCCCCCGCCCGCACCATGTCCAGCGCCGCCTGCGGCGGCTCGCGCACCGCCACCCCGTCGGCGAAGGTGTCCGCCGGACAGCCGGGCACCAGCCGCCCGGCCGCCAGCGAGCGGGCGAAGGCCGGGGCGCCGGCGGCGGTGACTCCGATGATGCGGGTGCGGCGGCCGAGCAGGTCGCGGGCCTGCATCAGCCCGCAGATGCCGGAGCCGGAGCCGACCGGCACATAGATCGCCTCCAGGTCCGGCACCGCCGTCATCAGCTCCAGCCCGTAGGTCGCCACCCCCAGCACCAGCTCCGGCCCAAACGCCGGCACCAGCCGCAGGCCACGGTCGGCCGCCAGATCGGCGGCGGCGGCGCGGGCGGCATCGAAGTCGGCGCCGGCCTCCACCACCTCCGCCCCCAGGGCGCGCATGGCGGCGTTCTTCTCGCGGCTGTTGCCGTGCGGCACCACGATGGTCACCGGCAGCCCCGCCTTGCGGCCGGCGAAGGCGAGGCTCTGGCCGTGGTTGCCGCGGGTGGCCGAGACGATGCCCGGACACCGGGGCTCCGCCGCCAGCAGGCGGTCGAGCAGCACGAGGCCGCCGCGCACCTTGAAGGCGCCGGTGGGGGTGTGGTTCTCGTGCTTCACCCACACCTCCGCCCCCACACGCTGCGCCAGCAGCGGCCACACAATCTGCGGCGTCGGCGGCACGCTGGGGCGGATCAACGCCGCAGCGGCGTGCAGTTCATCCAGGCTGAACAGGGGGGACATGGCAGGCTCCTTCAACGGGACGTTGACGCAGAGCCTGCCGCCGGGCATTGTCCGGCTCAATACATACATTGTCCGGGTCACAAGATTCCATGACCAGCGATGCCGCCGCCACCGCCTGGGTGCCCGACCTGACCGGCCGCAACCGGGTGAAGTATCTGGCGGTGGTGGAAGCCATCGCCGCCGCCGTTGCCGACGGCACCCTGAAGCCCGGCGACCGCCTGCCCACCCACCGCGACCTGGCGTGGCGGCTGAAGGTCAACACCTCCACCATCACCCAGGCCTACCGCGAGGCGGCGCGGCGGCATCTGGTTTCCGGCGAGGTCGGGCGCGGCACCTATGTGCTGGCCGACAGCGCCGAGGCCGCCCTGTTCGCGCTGAAGGAGCCGGCCGGCGAAAGCGGCGGCCCGGCGGGTGCGCCGGCGGTCATCGACCTGTCCACCAACATTCCCGCCGCCACCGGCGCCGACACCGACCTTGCCGCCACGCTGGCCGCCCTGGTGGCCGAGGATGCCACGGGCGGCCTCACGGCCTATCACCCGCCGGTGCTGCTGCGGCGGGCAGCGGTGGCCGGGGCGCGGTGGCTGGCGGAGCGGGGCCTGACCCTGCGGCCCGCCGACGTGCTGCCCTGCGCCGGCGCTCAGCAGGGGTTGCTGGAGGCGCTGCTCGCCCTGGCCGGGCCGGGCGAGACGGTGCTGGTGGAGGAGGTCACCTTCCCTGGCATGAAGGCGCTGGCCCGCCAGCTGCGGCTGAAGCTGCACCCGCTGCCGCTCGACCGCCACGGCATCACGCCGGAGGGGCTGGACGCCGCCTGCCGCCACACCAGCGCCCGCGTCGCCGTGCTGGTGCCGATCCTGCAGAACCCCACCGCCGCCACCATGGACGACGCCCGCCGCCACGCCATTGCTGATGTCGTGCGCCGCCACGCCCTGACGGTGGTGGAGGATGACGTCTACGGCGGCCTCACCGACACGCCGCCGCTGGCGGCGCTGCTGCCCGATCATGGCGTGGTGGTCAGCGGCCTGGCCAAGATCGGCGCGCCGGGCCTGCGCTTCGGCCTCATCGCCGGGCCGCCGCGCCTGCTCGCCCCCATCGCCGCCGAGGCCCACACCACCAGCTGGCCCATGAGCCCGCTGATGCTGGAAGTGGCCTGCCGCTGGCTCGACGACGGCACCATCCGCCGCCGTCGCGACGCTCAGCGGGCCGAGATCGCCGAGCGCCGCCGCCTGGCCGAGCGCCTGCTCGGCCGCGCCCTGCCGCCGTCGCCGCACCAATGGCTGCCGACGCCGGGCGATGCCGAGGCCACCGCCCGCGCTGCCCGCGTCGCCGGGGTGGAGGTGGTGCCGTCGGCCCTGTTCGCCGCCGGGCGGGAGCGGCCGGCAGCGGTGCGCGTCTCCCTCACCGCCGCCGGCAGCCGTCGCGATTTGGCTGTGGCGCTGGAGCGGCTGGCGCCGCTGCTGGCGCCGCCCCTGGCTGCCGGCGGCGCAGAACTTTGGTAAGGGCCCTACAGTCTCCGCACGGGACCGGCATAGCCATTTGCTCCGGCGTCCTCTCCCTCTCCCATGTTCATGAACAGCAACGGGACTGCCACAGTCGCAGGCGGATGGGGAAACGGATCTGGAGCGAAGACAAGCATGGCAAAGCCTAAGTCCACGCAGACGACGACACCTTTGTTCGACACCAACGGATTTACCTCGGCGCTGGTGGTTGATGCCGCCATTGCCTCGGAAATCTCCTACGGGCGCAATGATCTTGACTGGAACGCCCTGCAGGCGGACGGCTGGACCAACATCACCGACCAGTTGAGCTTCGCCAAGGGGTCGGTGGTCGACGGTTATTTCGTCAACCGCAACGCCGCCGGCATCGTGCTGGAAAAGGACGGCGTGCTGTTCGTCGCCTTCCGCGGCACCGATGTCGACAACCCGCTGCCGGACATGCTCAGCTACTGGCGGCTGGACGGCGCCGACATGACGGCCCGCTACTACGCCGACGTGGGCGCCATGATGGATGCCGCCATGGCCTATGCCGCCGCCTCGGACGAGGTGACGCAGGTGGTCGCCACCGGCCACAGCCTGGGCGGATCGGCGGTGGATGCGGCGCTGCGGGCCTATGGCGCCGATGCCTACCCGGAACTGCGCGGCATCACCTTCAACTCGCCCACCTCCGGCCTGCTGAACGACGGGCGCGAGCTGAACGTCGGCTATGCCAACGACATGATCTACGAGATCGTCGGCAACACCAGCGCCCCCAACGCCCTGCACAACCTCTACTACGCCATCCAGCCGGGCGAGCCGATGCCCGATCCCGGCACGGAAACCGACTACATCGCCCTGCTGTCGAAGGTGATGCAGGCCTGGACCTCGCCCGCCCACGACATCGCCCGCTTCCCCGACGCCCTGCAGGCGCTGGCCGACTCGCCGATCTACGACATGGTCGGGCGCAACGACGTGGTGGTGCTGGACGGCTCGCAGTATGCCGTGTCGCTGGACGCCATGGCCAAGCTGTCGCCGAGCTTCGACAAGGCCATGGCCGCCAGTTCCAAGGTCGGTCTCATCGGCCAGGGCGGCGACGACATCCTGGGCGGGTCGCGCTACAACGACGTCATCGACGGCGGCGCCGGCAACGACATCATCGTCGGCCTGGGCGGCAACGACACCCTGTGGGGCGGCGGCGGCGACGACACCTTCATCTTCGGCAAGGGCTTCGGCCGCGACGTCATCAAGGACTACGGACCCGGCGACGTGCTGTCGTTCCAGACCGGCCCGGCCGGAGGCGACTACCTGCCCGACCTGGCGGCGGTGAAGGCGTGGGTGGACAGCAGCCCGCAGGTGCGCGCCAGCTTCAAGAACGGCGACCTCACCATCTCCCTCGGCGGCCGCGACAGCGTGACCCTGGAAGGGGTGGCCAGCTGGGATGCCTTCGCCATGGTGTGACGCTCGGCGCCATCCGGCACCATGCGGAAGTGCCATCCGGCACCATGCGGAAGGGGCGGCCCCGGCGGGCCGCCCCTTTTCATTCACCCCGGCACGATGCGAGCAAAGATCTTCAGGCCGCCGCCGCCGCCTTGTCTTCGCGCCGGCTGCGCCGCACCGCCGCCAGGCCGATCAGGCCGGCGCCCAGCAGCGACAGGGTCATGGGCTCGGGGATCGGCTGCGGGCCGATGATGACGCCGCCGACGGTGATGCCGTCGAAGGCCAGACCCGACTGATAGGCGCTGTCGAGCACGTTGACGACGCCAAACTCCAGGTAGTAGGTGCCGCCCGCCAGGATCGAGTAGGTCGACTGCACCCAGCCGGTGAAGCCGCAGCCGGCGGCATAGCAGGTGCCCGAGGAGCCGCCCAGCGGCGACCACACCGGCGGACCGGCGACGATGGTGACGGTGGCCGGGTCGATGGTCGCCTCGATGGGCGGCATGCCGAAGCCGGGAACGGTGCTGCCGCCCGGCGTGGTGCGGGCCGTAAACAGCAGCGACACCGGCACCAGGGCCGAGTTCAGCAGCCGCGCCCAGGCATAATCGGAGAAGCCGGCACCGTCGGAGGTGACGTAGTTGAACGAGAACGCCAGCTCGTCGCCCGCCTCGGCGGTGAAGGCCACCGTGCGCAGGACCGAGCCGGTGCGCTCGCCGCCCAGGCCGAGGCCGACGCCGCTCACACCCTGGTTGCTGGACACCCAGCCGTAGTTGGTGGCGCCCGACGGCGGCGCCGTGACCACGCCATCGGCCGGCGAGGCGCCGCAGGTGCCGACGCACGACCAGCCGGAAGGAATGCCGCTGTCGAACACGCCCGCCGCCGCCTGGCCGGCGGAAACGGCCATGGCGCCGAGGGAGAAACAGGCAGCGGCGGCACTGACGGCCAACCGGTGGAATACCTTCATGGTGAAATCCCTTTCGCTCGTCCGAGCCCTTGCAGAGATGCCCGCCGCGGCCGCGACGGACCCGAAAGCCACCTTCGGCCGCCGCTTGAGCAAACGGCGGGCCATGTCAGGCAAGTCTCTGAAGTTGCAGGAATTTCGAACCGCAGGCGCGGCGGGTTAGGCCGGAAGGTGTAAGGCAGGGCGACAGCCGCCCGCCTTACCGCACCCCGCCCACCCCCGGCAGGCGCAGGTCCAGCGGCTGGAAGTCCACCCCCGCCGACAGGCCGAACAGGGTCACCTCCACCCCTTCCTCCGGCGCCAGCAGCAGCCCGGCCCAGCCGCCGAAGTTGACCATGACGCCACCGCCGCTGGGGGCGCGGGCGACGGGTGCGGTCCACGGCAGCCAGTTCTTGCCCACCGCGTTGGCCGGCAGGTCGAGGCCAAGCTCCGGCACCGCCCGCCCCACATGGGCGACGAAGGTGTTGCTGTTGGGGCCGGGGAAGATGGCGTAGCGGCCGTCGTAGGGGTAGCCCGCCACCGCCGCCTCGATGCGATCGATGAGCGCTTCCACCTCCGCCCCGCCGCGCAGGTCGACCAGCAGCTGCGGGCGGGAGCCGAACCACTCGGCATCGGGCGTCATGCGGTCGCTGACCACCCGGCCGCCGCCCCAGCCCAGCACCTCCCACCGCTGCCAGCGGTCGGCGCCGGTGCGCTTCACCGCGATCCACGGATGCACCCCGACGATGCCGCGCCACCCGAAGGCCGGCGCGGCATAGACCTGGATGACCGCGCGGCGCTCCGTTGCCGGATCGGGGGCCTGGCCGGTGGGCTCGCGGGTGGCGGCGTGCCACGGCACGTCGGGCACGCCGCGGCTGAGGGCGCTCATCCCGATGGGCAGCAGCATCAGCACCAGCAGCACCATCAGGGTGCGCACCGTCCTCCACACCAGCCTGAGCACCCGCCGCCGCCTCCCTGCCGCCGCCGCATCCGCTGCCTCCAAGGTGGGGAGCGAATGCGGCGGCGGGAAGGCGGGCCTGCACCTAGGGCAGGCGGTGGTCAGTGCAGGCGCAGCTCGGCGGTGGCGAGGCGCATCTCGGCCGGCGATATCAGGGCGCGGCTCGCCACCTGCACCGAATGCAGCCGGCCATCCAGGTTCTTCTGCCAGAAGTCCAGGAAGCGGCGCAGTTCCGGGTAGCCGGGGGCGAGGTCCAGCTCCTGCCAGATGTACTCCTGCAGCAGCGCGGGATGGTCCGGCAGGTGGTAGGTGATGCGGGCCGTGGTGAGGCGGTAGCCGGTCAACTGTTTGGCGAGAGCGGTCATGGCGGTGTCTCCGTCAGCGGCGATTCCCCGAATGACTTTTCCTGTTCCCGTTCAACGCCATGATGCCTGGACAGGCTGCCGCAAATCAAGGTATTCCTTTTATGATTCAATGCCTTAGCAGCACCTTGGCAGGAGTGCTGCCAAAAATCCGCATTCCCCCTCTTGACGGTTTTTCCGGTTTGATTAGATCTGTTGCCGCTCGCCGCCGCAGCGGGAGCACATTCAACCGTTAGCAGTCATTTGCTTGAACAAGGAATGACGGAGGCAACAGCCATGACTTTCCGGCCGCTCCATGACCGGGTTCTCGTTCGTCGCATCGAAGCCGACGAAAAGACCAAGGGTGGAATCATCATCCCCGACACCGCCAAGGAAAAGCCGCAGCAGGGCGAAGTGGTCGCTGCCGGCCCCGGCGCTCGGGCGGAAGATGGCAGCCTGCAGCCGCTCGACGTCAAGGTCGGCGACCGCGTGCTGTTCGGCAAGTGGTCGGGCACCGAGGTGAAGATCGACGGCGAGGATCTCCTGATCATGAAGGAGAGCGACATCCTCGGCGTCATCGAAGGCAGCGCGGCGACCGCCAAGGCCGCCTGACGCGCCCCCGGACCCAGACCCATCAAACGACGTTTCGGAGCATAGACCTATGGCCGCTAAGGAAGTGAAGTTTTCGGCGGATGCCCGCGCGCGCCTGCTGCGCGGCGTGGACATCCTGGCCGACGCGGTGAAGGTGACCCTCGGCCCCAAGGGCCGCAACGTGGTCCTCGACAAGTCCTTCGGCGCCCCGCGGGTGACCAAGGACGGCGTCTCGGTCGCCAAGGAAATCGAACTGAAGGACAAGTTCGAGAACATGGGCGCCCAGATGCTGAAGGAAGTGGCGTCCAAGACCGCCGATCTGGCGGGTGACGGCACCACCACCGCCACCGTTCTGGCCCAGGCCATCGTGCGCGAGGGCGCCAAGTCCGTCGCCGCCGGCATGAACCCCATGGACCTGAAGCGCGGCATCGACATGGCCGTCGCCGCCGTCGTCGCCGACGTCAAGGCGCGGTCGAAGAAGGTCTCCACCAATGCCGAGATCGCCCAGGTCGGCACCATTTCCGCCAACGGCGAGCGCGAGATCGGCGAGATCATCGCAAAGGCGATGGAAAAGGTCGGCAACGAGGGTGTGATCACCGTCGAAGAAGCCAAGGGCCTGGAGACCGAGCTGGACGTGGTCGAAGGCATGCAGTTCGACCGCGGCTACCTGTCGCCCTACTTCGTCACCAATGCCGAGAAGATGGTGGCGGAGCTGGAAAACCCCTACATCCTCATCCACGAAAAGAAGCTGTCCAGCCTGCAGCCGCTGCTGCCGGTGCTGGAAGCGGTGGTGCAGTCCGGCAAGCCGCTGCTGATCATCGCCGAGGATGTGGAAGGCGAAAGCCTCGCCACCCTGGTGGTCAACCGCCTGCGCGGCGGCCTGAAGGTCGCGGCCGTCAAGGCGCCGGGCTTCGGCGATCGCCGCAAGGCCATGCTGCAGGACATCGCCATCCTGACCGGCGGCCAGCTGATCAGCGAAGAACTGGGCATCAAGCTTGAGAGCGTGACGCTCGCCATGCTCGGCACCGCCAAGAAGGTGACGATCACCAAGGAAGACACCACCATCGTCGACGGTGCCGGCGCCCGTGCCGAGATCGAGGGCCGGGTGGCGCAGATCAAGGCGCAGATCGAGGAAACCACCTCCGACTACGACCGCGAGAAGCTGCAGGAGCGGCTGGCCAAGCTGGCCGGCGGCGTGGCGGTGATCAAGGTCGGCGGCGCCACCGAGGTCGAGGTGAAGGAGAAGAAGGACCGCGTCGACGACGCCCTGCACGCCACCCGCGCGGCGGTGGAGGAAGGCATCGTCGCCGGCGGCGGCGTCGCCCTGCTCTACGCCACAAAGGCGCTGGAAGGCCTGTCGCCGGCCAACGATGACCAGAAGGTGGGCATCGAGATCGTCCGCCGCGCGCTGCAGGCGCCGGTGCGCCAGATCGCCGTCAACGCCGGCCACGACGGCGCCGTGGTCGCCGGCAAGCTGCTGGAGTCCACCGACACCAACTGGGGCTTCGACGCCCAGACCGGCGAATACACCGACATGGTGAAGAAGGGCATCATCGACCCGACCAAGGTCGTCCGCACCGCGCTGCAGGACGCCGCCTCGGTCGCCGGCCTGATGATCACCACCGAAGCCATGGTGGCCGAAAAGCCGGAGCCCAAGTCCGCCGCCCCCGCCATGCCCGGCGGCGGCATGGGTGACATGGACTTCTGATCGCGGCGCGGACCCCGCGTCCGCTCCACCGCCGGTCAGGCAGCATCGGGGCCGCTCCGCCAGGGCGGCCCCTTCTGCTTGCGCGCAAGGCCCGCCGCCGGACACCGCCGGGGCAAAGGCAAGGGGCCCGGCGCTGCCGCCGGGCCCCTGCCCTGTCACCGTCGATATCGGTGGAGGGATCAGCCGCGCTTCTTGCCGAGGCCGATGTTCTCCAGCGCCTCTTCGATTTCCGGCAGGATGTCGGGATCGTCGATGGTCGGCGGCACCTTCACATCCTGGTTGTCGGCCATCTTCTGCATGGTGCCGCGCAGGATCTTGCCGGAGCGGGTCTTCGGCAGGCGCTTGACCACGATGGCCTGCTTGAAGGCGGCCACCGGGCCGATCTCGTCGCGCACCAGCTTGACCAGTTCCTTGACGATGTCCGCCTCGTCGCGGTCCACGCCGGCCTTCAGGCAGACGAAGCCGAGCGGCGTCTGGCCCTTGAGGTCGTCGGCAACGCCGATGACGGCGCATTCGGCCACGTCGGGGTGCTTGGCCAGCACCTCTTCCATGGCGCCGGTGGACAGGCGGTGGCCGGCGACGTTGATGACGTCGTCGGTGCGGGTCATGACGTAGACATAGCCGTCATCGTCGACGAAGCCGGCGTCGCCCGTCTTGTAGTAGCCGGGGTATTCCGACAGGTAGGCGTCGCGATAGCGCTGCTCGGCATTCCACAGGGTCGGCAGGGTGCCCGGAGGCAGCGGCAGCTTGCACACCAGGGCGCCGATCTGGGTCGGCGCCACCGGCTGATGGTCCTCGCCCAGCACCTGCACGTCCCAGCCCGGCATGGCCTTGGTCGGCGAACCGTGCTTGACCGGGAACAGCTCCAGCCCCTTGGGATTGCCGCAGATGGCCCAGCCGGTTTCGGTCTGCCACCAGTGGTCGATCACCGGCACGTTCAGCATCTGCTCGGCCCACTTCAGCGTCTCCGGGTCGGAACGCTCGCCGGCCAGATAGAGGGCGGTCAGGCTCTTGGTCGAGTACTTCTTCAGGAACTCGCCGTTCGGGTCTTCGCGACGGATGGCGCGGAAGGCGGTCGGCGCCGTGAACAGCACCTTGACGTTGTGTTCCTCGATCACCCGCCAGAAGGTGCCGGCATCGGGCGTGCCGACCGGCTTGCCCTCGAACACCAGGGTGGTGCAGCCGTGCAGCAGCGGCCCGTAGACGATGTAGGAGTGGCCGACCACCCAGCCCACGTCGGAGGCCGCCCAGTACACGTCGCCGGGCTGCACGTCATAGAGCGCGCCCATGGTGTACTTCAGCGCCACCGCATGGCCGCCGTTGTCGCGCACCACGCCCTTGGGCTGGCCGGTGGTGCCGGAGGTGTAGAGGATGTAGAGCGGATCGGTCGCCGCCACCGGCACGCAGGGATGCGGCGCGGCAGTGGCCATCAGGTCGGCCCAGTCGTGGTCGCGGCCCGGCTGCAGCTCGGCCCGGCACTGCTCGCGCTGGAAGACGATAACGGTGTCAGGCTTGTGCGCCGCCTGCCGGATGGCCTCGTCGACCATCGGCTTGTAGGCGACGGTGCGGTTGGGCTCCAGGCCGCAGGAGGCGGCGATGATCGCCTTCGGCTGGGCGTCGTTGATGCGGGTCGCCAGTTCATGCGCCGCGAAGCCGCCGAACACCACCGAATGCACCGCGCCCAGGCGGGCGCAGGCCAGCATGGCGACGACGCTTTCCGGGATCATCGGCATGTAGAGGATGACGCGGTCGCCCTTGCCCACGCCCTGCGCAGCCAGCGCGCCGGCAAAGCGCGACACCAGATCCTGCAGCTGGGAATAGGAGATGGTGCGCTTGGCGCCGGTGATGGGGCTGTCATAAATGACGGCCGCCTGCTCGCCGCGGCCGCCCTCGACGTGCCGGTCCACCGCGTTGTAGCAGGTGTTCAGCTCGCCGCCGGCGAACCAGCGATAGAGCGGCGCGTTGCTGTCGTCGAGCACCTTGTCCGCGGGCTTGGACCAGGTAATCTGCTTGGCGGCTTCCCCCCAGAAACCTTCCGGGTCCTTCAGCGAGCGCTCGTGGGCGGCTTGATACGGACTGGTCATGACCTGACTTCGTTCCTTTTTTGGTGACCTCTGCCTTTCCGGCCGGCGCCGGGACACCGGCCCATCGGAAGCCCCTCCGATGTGTGCGGGGAGTTTGCATCAATCGTTGCGCCAAGGAAAGGGCGCTTATGCATAAATGTTCACGCCGATGGGGTGAAGGATCAAGAAAATGTCGCTCGGTCCGACAATCGGAGTGCGTTCGGCGACTTGACGGCAAACGAAAAGGCCTCGCCGCCGCTGCGGTCGAGGCCTTCATCGAGTATGCCGCCACTGCCTCTCATTTGCGGGCTTCTGTGGCTGGCTGGCGCTCTGGGCGCTGAATTCACGGGGCGGCCGCGCCGGCCCGTCGGAACATCAGGTCTATGGTGTCTTCCGGGGAGTCTGCTTTCCCTCGCGAACCGGTTCCGCGCGCCCTCAGTGGCGCGACATGCGGGCCAGTTCGTCCTTTATCTTGAGCTTCTGCCTCTTGATGATGGCCACCATGGCGGTATCGGGGTTCGGCCGACGAACCTCCTCCTGCAGCTGAGCTTCCAGCGTCGCATGCTTGGTATTCAGAGCGTCGAACCGAGCGTCATAGCCCATGGCAAACCTCCGTCTTACCGATATGGTACGCCAACGATGGTACGCCATTCCGGGAACAGATTCCAGGCAATCTGTTAAACTGTTGTGACCGTATGACTTTCACATTATTACCCATACAGGCCGCTCGGACACAGCTTCATGAACACCATGACAAGACCCCGCGTAATTGTCGGAATAACCGGCGCCTCCGGCATCATCTTCGGCGTGCGGGCGCTGGAGATCCTGCGCGAGCTGGATGTGGAGACTCATCTGGTCATGTCCGAGGCGGCGGAGGTGACACTCGCCCATGAATGCGACATGAAGGTCGCTGCCGTGCGCGCCCTGGCCGATGTCTACCACCGCCATGGCGATCTGGCGGCGGCGCCGTCGTCGGGATCGTTCCGCACCCTTGGCATGCTGGTGGCGCCGTGCTCCGTCCGCACCCTGTCGGAGATCGCCGCCGGCACCGCCTCCAACCTGCTCACCCGCGCCGCCGACGTCACCCTGAAGGAGCGCCGCCGGCTGGTGCTGATGGTGCGGGAAACGCCGCTGCACCTCGGCCACATCCGGTCCATGGCGGCGGTGACGGAGATGGGCGCCATCGTGGCGCCGCCGGTGCCGGCGTTCTATTCGCGGCCGCAGACGCTGGACGACATCGTCAATCACTCGGTCGGCCGGGCGCTGGACCTGTTCGGGCTGGATGCCGGCGTGGTCCGCCGCTGGGGCGGCGGCTGAACGGACCGGACGGCCGGAGCCCCTCGCCCCGGCCGCCGCCCCGCCGTGCCGTGCCGTCAGATGCTCTCGCCGCCGCAGCAGTCGCGCGGGCTTTCCATGTCCTCGCCGAACTCGCCGCAGTAGATGCCGAGGCCGCGGGCGGTGTGGACCAGCGCGCCGTTGGGATCGAGCGAGCGCGGGCCGATAGTGACGCTGTCGAGCGGCACGTCGATGACGCTGCGGTCGCGCCACGCCACCATGCGGCCGAACTTGCGCTGCGCCACCAGGTCCACCGCATGGACGCCGAAGGCCGAGGCCAGCAGGCGGTCGTGCATGGACGGGGTGCCGCCGCGCTGGACGTGGCCGAGGATGGTGACGCGGGTTTCGGCGCCGGTCAGGTCGGCGATCTGCTGCGTCAGGTAGTGGCCGATGCCGCCGTAGCGCTGCTGGCCGCCGGTGTAGGACACGGTCGGCACGTCGCCTTCGGCCGTCTTGCAGCCTTCGGCCACCACCACCAGGGCGTGACTGCGGCCTTCGCCGTGCAGCACTTCCTTGATCTTGTCGGCCACGCCTTCCAGCGTGTAGGGCACTTCCGGGATCAGGATGACGTCGGCGCCGCCGGCGATGCCGGCGTTGAGGGCGATGTGGCCGGCATCGCGGCCCATCACTTCCAGGATCATCACCCGGTGGTGGCTGGCCGCCGTCGGCTGCAGGCGGTCGAGCGCTTCCGTCACCACGTTGGCGGCGGTGGAGAAGCCGACCGAGGTGTCGGTGCAGTGGACGTCGTTGTCGATGGTCTTCGGCACGCCGACCATGCCGATGTTGCCGGCCGCGCACAGCTTGGAGACGATGCGCATGCTGCCGTCGCCGCCGATGACCACCAGCGCGTCCAGACCCAGCAGCTTAACCCCCTCGACGAAATCGCCGGAGCGGTCGCGGCGGCTGCCGTCGGGCATGGGGAAGTTGAAGGGGTCGCCCTTGTTGGTCGTCCCCAGCATGGTGCCGCCTTCCCGCAGGTGATTGCCGGTGAAGAAGTGCATGTCCAGCGTGCGGTACTGCAGCGGCCGGTTCATCAGGCCCATGGTGCCGTCGACGATGCCGAACACTTCCCAGCCGTAGGTGCGGATGGCACGGAAGGCGGCGGCGCGGATCACCGCGTTCAGGCCGGCGCAGTCGCCGCCGCTGGTCAGCACGCCGATGCGTTTGATGGGCTTCGTCATGTCAGCACTGTCTCCCACGATGACCGCGATACTGCATACCTTTTTAGACCTGCATCTGGTAGTGTCAAAGGCGTTAAATCTTTTCAGGCCAGAGCATTATGATCGACGACGAGACCGAGCGCCTGCGCCTCCGCCTGACGGAGCTGAAACAGGAACACCGGGACCTGGATGACGTGATCGCGCGGCTTCTGGAGCGGGCGCCGTTCGATCAGCTGCAGATGCAGCGTCTGAAGAAGAAGAAGCTGAGCCTGAAAGACGAGATTTCCTACGTCGAGTCCAAGTTGCATCCCGATATCATCGCCTGAACCGCCCTCGCGGTTGCAGGCCGGGTGCCCCTTTCACGCCATCGCGTCGTCCAGACCCTGCCGCAGCCGGTCGTCGACCAGGGCGAGCGCGTGGGCCACGCTCATGTCGCCCCGCAGGCGCACCAGCCCGAAGCGCACCGCCAGCGGCAGCACCGCGTCGCTGTGCCGCGGCGGCCACGCCGACACCGCCTGACGCAGCCGCGCCGCCTTTTCCCGCACCGCCGCCTCGTCGGCCAGGGTGAGCACCACGCCCACCCCCGCGCCGCCCAGCGCCCCCACCACATCCGACTGGCGCACATGGGTCAGCAGCGTCTCCGCCACATGGCGCAGCGCCGTTTCCGCCGCATCCAGGCCCAGGCGCAGGTGCAGCTCCTCGAAATTCTCCAGGTAGAACGCCGCCAGCACCGGCGGCGGCGAGGCCGGATCGGCCCCCAGGCGGCCGATCAGCAGCCCCACCTCGCGCTCGAAGGCGCGGCGGTTGAGCACCGGCAGCACGGAGTCGCGGTCCGCCAGCCCCTCAAGATAAGCCTGCCGGCCCTCGCTCTGCTCCACCGCCCAGCGCAGGCGTTCGATCTCGGCCATCAGGTCGTCGATGACGCGGCGCACCGGCTCGGTCAGGTCGCGCGGCGGGATGCCGTGGATGGACAGGGTATCCTGCGGCTCCACCAGCGGCGTGCCGCCATAGGCGTCCACCGCCTGGCGAAAGGCGCGCCGACGGCCCTGCTGCTGCGGGTTGCCGCCGCCGTTCCACGACACCGGCGGCGACGGCGGCGGCCGGTTGATGTCAGCCATGTCAGTCCCCCTTCCCCGCTCGCCCCGCCGCGCCTTCGGCGGCGGTGACGATCACTCTAGCATCGGCGAAGTGGGGGCGCATCGGCCGACTTCCACCCCGCCGGCGCCGCATTCGCCCGGAAGCGGCCTTGCAGGGCCGGCGCGGCTGCCTATAATCCCCGCTTTCCGCGGATGCTGAAGCGAAAGGAAGCGCGCCATGGACGTCGGCATCATCATGGGCAGCCAGTCGGACTGGGAAACCATGCGCCACGCCGTCGACGTGCTGACGGAGCTTGGCGTCAGCCACGAGGTGAAGATCGTCTCCGCCCACCGCACGCCGCAGCGGCTGGTGGAGTACGCCACCACCGCCCGCGACCGCGGCCTCAAGTGCATCATCGCCGGGGCCGGCGGTGCCGCCCACCTGCCCGGCATGGCGGCCAGCATGACGCCGCTGCCGGTGTTCGGCGTGCCGGTGCAGTCCAAGGCGCTGAACGGCATGGACAGCCTGCTCTCCATCGTGCAGATGCCGGCCGGCGTGCCGGTGGGCACGCTCGCCATCGGCCGCGCCGGGGCCGTCAACGCCGGCCTGATGGCCGGGTCGGTCATCGCCCTCATGAACCCCGAGGTGGCGCAGAAGCTGGACGCCTTCCGCGCCCGCCAGACCGCCGCCGTCGCCGAAGCGCCCGTCGACGAGACCTGATCGCCATGACCACCTCCGCCTCGCGCTCCGCCCCGCTGCTGCCGCCGGGCAGCACCATCGGCATCCTGGGCGGCGGCCAGCTTGGCCGCATGACGGCGCTGGCCGCGGCGCAGCTCGGCTACCGCGTCCACATCTTCTGCCAGCACGATGACGAGCCGGCCGCCCAGGTGGCCGCCGCCGTCACCTGCGCCGCCTTCGACGACGAGGCGGCGCTGGCCGCCTTCGCCGCCGCCGTCGACGTGGTGACCTACGAGTTCGAGAACATCCCGCTGGCGCCGGTGACCTTCCTGGCCGCCCGCGTGCCGGTGCGGCCGGGCGCCCATATCCTGGAAACCGGCCAGGACCGCCTGCGCGAGAAAGCCTTCTTCAACGGCATCGGCATCGCCACCGCCCCCTGGCGGGCCGTCCACAGCCTTGCCGACCTGGAGGCCGCCGTCGCCGACCTCGGCCGCCCGGCGGTGCTGAAGACCGCCCGCATGGGCTACGACGGCAAGGGCCAGGTGAAGGTCGACGCCGGCTGCGACCTCGCCGCCGCCTGGGCGTCGCTGAAGACCGACGCCGCCATCCTGGAAGGCTTCGTCGACTTCGAGCGCGAGATCAGCGTCATCGTCGCCCGCGGGCTGGACGGCCATGTGGCGCCCTATGACCCGGTGGAGAACGTCCACGTCCACCACATCCTCGACACCACCATCGCGCCGGCGCCGATCACCGGCCCGCGCGGACGCAAGACGCTGGTGGACGCCGTCGCCGTCGCCCGCAAGGCGGCGGAGGCGCTGGAACTGGTGGGCCTGCTGGCGGTGGAGATGTTCGTCACCCGCGACGGCCACGTGCTGGTCAACGAGATGGCGCCGCGACCCCACAACTCCGGCCACTGGACCATGGACGCCTGCCTGACCGGCCAGTTCGAGCAGCTGGTGCGCGCCGTGTGCGGCTTGCCGCTCGGCAGCCCGCTGCGGCGCTGCGACTGCCGCATGAAGAACCTCATCGGCGACGATGTCGCCCTGTGGCAGGGCGCCATGTCCGACGCCACCGCCCACGTCCACCTCTACGGCAAGGCGGAGACGCGGCCGGGGCGCAAGATGGGGCACATCAACTACCTGCTGCCGCTGTCGGACGATGGCCATCACGGGTGATGCCGTCGCCCTGCCCAAGCCCGGCCGCGCCCTGAAATCGGCGCGGCTGCTGCTGCGGCCGCTGCGGGTGGATGATCTGGCGGAGATGCAGCGCTATGCCGTCGACCCGGCGTTCTGGCGCTGGCTGCCGCTACCGCCGCTGACCGCCGGGGCGGTGGCCGAGTTCCATGCCGCCCGCATGGCCGACGCCGATGCCCCCGACCGCTGGCTGTGGGCCATCGAGCCGCTGGCCCTGCAGCGCATCTGCGGCACCATCGAACTGCGCACCCGCGACGCCGCAAACGCCGCCGCCGACATGGGCTGGGGCCTGGATGCCGGGCAGCAGGGCAAGGGCTACATGACCGAAGCCGCCGCCATGGTGCTGCGCTTCGCCCTGTCCGACGACGCCGGGTTCGAACGGGTGTGGGCGGTGGCCGACGTCGACAACGAGGCTTCCTGGCGGGTGATGGAGCGTATCGGCATGCGGCGGGAGGGCACCCTGCGCCGCCACGCCTGCCGCCGCGGCGAATGGCGCGACGATCACCTCTATGCCGCCGTGCGCGGCGACGTGCTGCCGGCCCTGTAGGGCGCCCTCAGTCGGCCGCCGACCGCAGCGCCGCCAGGGTGCGGGCGAGCGGCAGGTAGAGCGCGTCGGGCAGCGCCCGAGTCGCCTTCAGCTGGCCGGCGATCTCCCGCGGCACCAGGATCTCGAAGCTGTCGCAGGCCAGCCCGCGCACGATCTCCCGCGCCGCCCGCTCCGGCGAGATGGCAAAGGGCATGGGCGAGCGCACGCCGACGGTCAGGCGCGTCTTCACGAACCACGGATTGATGACCGACAGGCGGATGCCCTCCCCCCGCAACTCGGCATAGAGGCTTTCGCACAGGTTGATGAGCGCCGCCTTGCTGGGCCCGTAGGATGCGAAGCCGGGAAAGCCGCGGTAACCGGCCACAGACGCCATCACCCCGATGCGGCCGTGGCGGCGGCGGCGGAACGGCGGCAGCACCGCATCCAGGCAGTTCACCGTGCCCTCGTAGTTGACCGCCATCACCTGCGCCGCCGTCTCGGCGGAGAAGCTGGCGGCATCCATGGGCACGTCGGTGCCGGCGACGAACAGGGCGAGGTCGAGGGGGCCGAGGTCGTCCTCGACGCGGCCGGCGACGGCGCGGCAGGCGGCAAGGTCGGTGACGTCGAGGGGGTAAGGGCGGATGTCGCCGCCGGCCCGCGCCGCCTCCTCGTGCAGGGCCAGCAGGGCGCCTTCCGACCGCGCCGAGGCGGCCACCCGCGTTCCGGCGGCCGCCAGCCGCAGGGCGGTGGCGCGGCCGATGCCGGAACTGGCTCCGGTCACCCAGGCGATGGCGTACATGGCGGCTCCTCTGGCGGCGTGGCAGGTCTTCTACCTACGCGCCGGAGGTCGCCGGGGATGACGGGAGCCCTTACAGGCTGCGGAACTTCGGCTTCGGCACCCGCGGCAGGCGGGGCATCAGGCGCAAGGGGTTGGGCAGGCGGCCGAGGGTCTTGCGCACCCGCCCGGTCATGGCCGGCACGGCGCCGACGGTGCGGAACTGGCGGTCGAGGAAATCCCAGGTGTCGGCGAAATCGTCCGACTTGTCCTCGAACCAGTACAGCAGCGTGGTGGAATAGACCGGCGCCAGGGTGGCGCGCTTGGTGTACCACGAGAAATCGGCGCTGTGATCGCCCGCCGCCCGCCACAGGGCATCCACCGTGCGGCCCGTCATGCGCAGGCCGGTGGCGGTGTATTGCGGCAGGGCGAGCATGGCGACGGCGCGGCGAATCGACTCGCGCTCGCCGGTCCAGCGCTGCAGCCGCAGCTGGATGCCGCGCTTGAGGCGGGAGGCGGTGTGCAGGCCGGAGAGGTCCTCCGCCGCCATGTCCGCCGCCATCAGGCGGTCGGCGAGGTCGGAGAAATGCTCCACCGCCTCGATCACCCCGCCGGGGAACAGCCGCTCGGCCGCGCCGGCGCCGAGTCCCTCGTCCTCGCAGGCGTGGCGCAGGGTCTTCATGCTCCAGCCGTCGAACGGCACGTGGATGAGGGCGCGCTCCACCACGCGGTCGCGGGACTCGGTGAGATCCATGGGTCAGGGTCCTTTCGTCGCGCCTGGGCCGGTCAGCCGGCCTCGTCCTGGTCGTCATCATCTTCGTCGGCGGCGGTGGCCGGCTCCACCGCGCCGCGCTTCATCTCGTCCACGAACCCGAAGGTCGTCAAGTCGCGCATGCGCATCGGGTAGAGGGTGCCGTCGAGATGGTCGCACTCATGCTGTACGACGCGGGCATGGAACCCGGATGCCTCGCGGTCGATCTCGCCGCCGGCCGGGGTGACGCCGCGGTAGCGGATGCGGCTGAAGCGGGGCACCAGGCCGGTCATGCCGGGCACCGACAGGCAGCCTTCCCAGCCGTCGGCGGTGGCCTCGTCCAGCGGCTCGATCACCGGGTTTATGAGGGTGGTGAGCGGCACCGGGCGGCCGTCCTCGCTGCGGCCGGCGGGCACGTAGAACACCACCACCCGCAGCGGCACATGCACCTGCGGCGCCGCCAGCCCGACGCCGCCGGCATCGGCCATGGTCTCTTCCATGTCGCGCACTAGGCGGGCGATTTCGGGGGCGGTGGGGTCGGGAACCTCGGCGGCGCGGGTGCGCAGCACCGGGTGACCCATCTTTGCGATTTTCAGAATGGCCATGACTGTACTATGCTCGCCTCCGCGCAGTCCGTAAACAGGGCCCCTGCCCGCGGACCCACCATGATAATGCCTGCACCCCCTTCACAGATCGGTGCGGTGCTGTTATTATTTGCGCCCTTCGGTCAGGAAAACCGATCCGCGGCTGGCGCCGCCCTTTGGTGCTGCCAGGCCGCGACTTAGTGTTTTTGGAAAGGAGATGGGGTTCCGTGCAGGTTCTCGTTCGTGACAACAATGTCGATCAGGCTCTGAAGGCGCTCAAGAAGAAGATGCAGCGTGAGGGCATCTTCCGTGAAATGAAGCTCCGCCGTTCCTTCGAGAAGCCCTCGGAGAAGAAGGCGCGCGAGAAGGCCGAGGCCGTCCGCCGCGCCCGCAAGCTGGAGCGCAAGCGCCTGGAGCGCGAGGGCTTCTAAGCACCTGCCGATACCAGCCGCCCCGGCGCCCGGCGCCACCGGCGGCTGATACAGCATACATCTCCGACCGATCTGGCGTGCCCGGGTTTCAGACCCAGGCGCGCCGTCGGCGTTCTGGGATGTACAGAGGGGATTATAGATGCCCCGAAACAGGCTCCGGCATCCTCCCGCGATGCATCGGGACTAACGGAGCATCCTGCCCTTCTGACGTTGCGCAGTCGCCGAGGTCAGACTCCGCGCCCCGCGTACCCTGATCGACGAGCGCCGAAGGCAGGGCCGGATCTGACGCAATTCCCGGTCGCCATGACGACTGCACGACGCTTACGGGCACTGCAACCACCGAGGTGGGACGCCACGTTCCACTTTGCCAGGATCCGATGAAGAGCCCAGCGCCGGGGCGTTCCTTGCCCGGTCCTCACGGCGGCTGCAGCGGCCCCAGCATAGGCTTGGAAGATGCTTCACCTCAAGATCGGATGCCTGCCACCACTCACTAGGTGACGACGGGCGCATTTACCTTCCGCCCATCTGTATCGGCATCGGCAGCAGCCTCGTGGCGCCCCCTTCAGAACTCCTGACACACCACAGCCATCCGGCGCAGCGAAACCTTCCCCAGCCTTGCGCAGGTTGTCGCCGCCCCTGGCGAGACATGCAGAGGGGCATGTCACAACGTATAAATCCCCCGGTCGCGGAACTGCTGGCGGCAGGCTTCGGTCGTCTCCAGCGTCGGCACCGGGGTGTCGGCCAGGGGATAGGGCAGGCCCAGTTGCTGCCATTTGTGGGCGCCCATCTGGTGGAAGGGCAGCACTTCCACCCGCTGCACCACCGGCCCCAGCGAGGCGACGAAGTTGGCCAGGCGGGCGATGTCGGCGGTATCGTCGCTCCAACCCGGCACCAGCACGTAGCGGATCCACATCGCCTTGCCCAGGTCGGCCAGCCGGCGGGCGCAGTCCAGGGTCGGCTGCAGCTCCTGCCCGGTCAGCAGGTGGTAGCGGTCGGGGTCGCTGTGCTTGATGTCGAGCAGGACCAGATCGACGGCATCGAACCAGTCGTCCTCCACCTCCGCATGGAGGAAGCCCTGGGTGTCGAGGGCGGTGTGCAGGCCGTGCTCGTCCTTCAGCCGCCGCAGCAGGCGGCCGACGAAGGGCGCCTGCATCAGCGGTTCGCCGCCGGAGACGGTGACGCCCCCGGCCGCCCGCAGGAAGCCGGCGTAGCGGGCCGCCTCCGCCACCGCCTCGTCCAGGCTGAGGCGGCGGCCGTTGTGCAGCTTCCAGGTATCCGGGTTGTGGCAGTAGACGCAGCGGAACAGGCAGCCGGACAGGAAGTAGACGAAGCGGATGCCGGGTCCGTCCACCGCCGCCCCGGTCTCCACCGAATGCAGCCAGCCGTGGTCGGGGTCGTGGTGCAGCGCCTGCGACAGGTGCGCTGCCGCGTGGTGCAGGTCGTGCATGGCCGCCGCCTCCGTCACATGCTGGCGTGGAAGGTGCGGTTGATGACGTCCAGCTGCTGTTCCCGCGTCAGCTTCACGAAGTTCACCGCATAGCCCGACACCCGCACCGTCAGCTGCGGATAGAGTTCCGGGTGCTCCATGGCGTGGACCAGGGTGTCGCGGTTGAACAGGTTGACGTTGACATGGAAGCCGCCGGCACCGCCATAGGCATCCAGGCAGTTCACCAGGTTCTCCGCCTGCTCCTGCGGCGAATGGCCGAGGGAGGCGGGCGTTGCCGAGGCGGTCCAGCTGATGCCGTCGAGGGCGCAGGCGTAGGGCAGCTTGGCCACCGACGCACCAGCGGCGATGAAGCCCTTCACGTCACGGCCGTTCATGGGGTTGGCGCCGGGGGCGAAGGGCTCGCCGGCGCGGCGGCCGTCGGGGGTGCTGCCGGTCTTCTTGCCGTAGACGACGTTGGAGGTGATGGTCAGCACCGACTGGGTCGGCACCGCCTCGCGGTAGAAGTGCGGCTGCGCCGCCACCTTCTTCATGAAGGTCTCGGTCAGCCAGACGGCGATGGAATCCGCCCGGTCGTCGTTGTTGCCGTAGGCCGGATAGTCGCCCTCCACCCGGTAATCCACCGCCAGACCGGCCTCGTTGCGGATGACGTGGACGCGGGCGTGACGGATGGCCGACAGGCTGTCCGCCGCCACCGACAGGCCGGCGATGCCGCAGGCCATGGTGCGCAGGATGTCGCGGTCGTGCAGCGCCATCTCGATGCGTTCGTAGGCGTACTTGTCGTGCATGTAGTGGATGGCGTTCAGCGCCTTGACGTAGGTATGCGCCAGCCAGTCCATGGTGCGGTCGAGCTTCGCCACCACCTCGTCGTAGTCGAGCACGTCGCCGCTGATGGGGCTGAGGCCGTGGGCGACGGTCTGGCCGGTATTCTCGTCGACGCCGCCGTTGATGGCGTAGAGCAGCGCCTTGGCCAGATTGGCGCGGGCGCCGAAGAACTGCATCTGCTTGCCGATGCGCATGGCCGAGACGCAGCAGGCGATGCCGTAGTCGTCGCCCCAGTGCGGCCGCATGAGGTCGTCGTTCTCGTACTGGATGGCGCTGGTATCCACCGACACGCGGGCGCAGAAGGTCTTGAAGCCGCGCGGCAGGCCGGTGCTCCACAGCACCGTCAGGTTGGGCTCCGGCGCCGGGCCGAGGTTGTAGAGGGTGTTGAGGAAGCGGAAGCTGGTGCGGGTGACCAGCGGCCGGCCGTCCTCGCCCATGCCGCCCAGGCATTCCGTCACCCAGGTGGGATCGCCCGAGAACAGCTGGTCATAGTCCGGCGTGCGCAGGAAGCGCACCAGCCGCAGCTTGATGACCAGATCGTCGATCAGTTCCTGCGCCTGGTCCTCCGTCAGCCGGCCGGCCAGGCGGTCGCGCTCGATGAAGATGTCGAGGAAGGTGGAGACGCGGCCGAAGGACATGGCGGCGCCGTTCTGTTCCTTCACCGCCGCCAGATAGGCGAAGTAGGTCCACTGCACCGCCTCGTGCGCCGTCGCCGCCGGGCGGGAGATGTCGAAGCCATAGCGGGCGGCCATCTGCCGCAGTTCGTCCAGCGCCCGCCACTGTTCCACCAGTTCCTCGCGCAGGCGGAGGACTTCCTCGGTGAAGACGGCGTCGTCCAGCTCGTGGTATTCGCGCTCCTTGTCGGCGCGCAGGGCATCGACGCCGTACAGCGCCACCCGCCGGTAGTCGCCGATGATGCGGCCGCGGCCGTAGGCGTCCGGCAGGCCGGTGATGACGCCCGACTTGCGGGCGGCCAGGATGTCCGGGCTGTAGACGTCGAAGACACCCTGGTTGTGGCTTTTGCGGTACTTGCTCCAGATCTCCTTCACCGCCGGGTCCAGCTCGAACCCATAGGCGTGCAGGCCGGCTTCCACCATGCGGACGCCGCCGTTGGGCATGATGGCGCGCTTGAGCGGCGCATCGGTCTGCAGGCCGACGATGATCTCGCGCTCGCGGTCGATGTAGCCGGGCTCGTGCGCCAGGATGGACGACGGCCGGTCGGCCGACACCGCCAGCACCCCGCGCGCCCGTTCCTCCTTCAGCAGGTCCGCCAGCCCCTGCCACAGGGCGGTGGTGCGGGCGGTGGCGCCGGCCAGGAAGGCGCCGTCGCCGTCGTAGGGGGTGTAGTTGCGCTGGATGAAGTCGCGGACGTCGATGCGATCCTGCCACGGCCCGGCCTGAAAACCGGTCCAACCGCGGGTATCAGCCTGCATGCTCATCACACTCTCCCAGTTTCCCCGCCTTGGTCCGACGTGTCCCCCCGTCAGTTCGTCCGTGCACTATAGCACCACTCGGTTAGGCAATGGTTACGGGCCGCCGTTCCCCTGCCGCATGTCAGACGAGAGCAGGAGTGGGGGCACAGGGTGAGCGGCGGATGACAGCCGAAGACGCTGCCCTCCCCCCCCTGGCGGCGTGCGCTCCCAGTACCGCGCGGACCGATAATCCTGTACACTTCACACGCGGCGATTTCCGCCGCCCATGCGCGAGCGCCCCAGTGCTGCCATTTCCCCGGCACCCGCTCGCGTGGCTCTAGGCCATTGTGAAGATAGAAAAACCTGCTCCGTTCAGCGTTTGACCGGCGGAGCAGACATGGTATGGTATCGTAACGACTGCCACCCGCTCGCGGCGGACCCGGCAGCCCCTTGGCGCAACGGGCAAAACCCCGCCCGCCGCCTCCCCGGCCCAACCGCCGGGGCCTCATTGAAGCCGAGGGGACCGCCACGGCCGGCGACTACGGGACCGCCACGGCCTCCCCGGCCCAACCGCCGGGGCCTCATTGAAGCAGCAGATCGGCCGAGGCGGTGTACGGCTTCTTCGTGTCGGCCTCCCCGGCCCAACCGCCGGGGCCTCATTGAAGCCATATGCCGCGGGTTGACGCAAGCATGGTGGCGGCAGACGGCCTCCCCGGCCCAACCGCCGGGGCCTCATTGAAGCTGGTCAATACGCCGATGGGCCGTCGGACACGGACCGCCTCCCCGGCCCAACCGCCGGGGCCTCATTGAAGCAACAAGGTTCGGCGCACGCTGGTCTTCCGGGTGGTGTCGCCTCCCCGGCCCAACCGCCGGGGCCTCATTGAAGCAACTGCAGGAGGTCAGACCATTGCCGGGAACCCTAATGCCTCCCCGGCCCAACCGCCGGGGCCTCATTGAAGCAACTTCATGGCCGACCCGGACCCCGACCTGGGCCACGCCTCCCCGGCCCAACCGCCGGGGCCTCATTGAAGCGGGCAGCGGGCGGCCTACTGGCTGTACCAGAACCACCCGCCTCCCCGGCCCAACCGCCGGGGCCTCATTGAAGCCCGATTAATCAGGGCATGGCACAGGCAGCTTTCAGCATGGCCTCCCCGGCCCAACCGCCGGGGCCTCATTGAAGCGGGTCGGTGGAAGCGTCAGGCGCGTCAGCCAGGAGGCGCCTCCCCGGCCCAACCGCCGGGGCCTCATTGAAGCTGGTCATCGCCGTATGGCTGGCAGATGCGCTGGTGCGCAAGCGGGCCTCCCCGGCCCAACCGCCGGGGCCTCATTGAAGCGAGGTCGGTCGCTCTGCTGTTGCGGCGCGCGATGTCTGCCTCCCCGGCCCAACCGCCGGGGCCTCATTGAAGCACCGCGAAGGCGGACGCGACGACGCCGAGCGCCTGTGTCAGCCTCCCCGGCCCAACCGCCGGGGCCTCATTGAAGCGAGCCCGATGACCGGCTCTATCAGATCGAACCGATCAGGCCTCCCCGGCCCAACCGCCGGGGCCTCATTGAAGCGAGGCCATCAAGGCGCGCCGCAAGGTCATTACCAACCTGCCTCCCCGGCCCAACCGCCGGGGCCTCATTGAAGCCAGGTCAGCGAGATGACGGCGACGACGTAGTTGGCGAGGCCTCCCCGGCCCAACCGCCGGGGCCTCATTGAAGCCGCATGATGATGGCCGACGTGCAGCTGCCGGACGCGGTCGCCTCCCCGGCCCAACCGCCGGGGCCTCATTGAAGCATACGCGATCATGGGGCACTGCGATGAACCCTCACGACACCGCCTCCCCGGCCCAACCGCCGGGGCCTCATTGAAGCGGCCGCGCTGCCGCTGCACGACCTGCTGCACCTGCTGGAGCCTCCCCGGCCCAACCGCCGGGGCCTCATTGAAGCAAGCTGAAACTCGAAGAGGCTAACCCCGGTGAGGTAGGCCTCCCCGGCCCAACCGCCGGGGCCTCATTGAAGCAGCCGAAGTGCTTGCAGCCTTCAGCTTGCCGAACTGGCCTCCCCGGCCCAACCGCCGGGGCCTCATTGAAGCCGGGTGAAGCACATGCACCCGCCGTTCACCCCGGACAGGCCTCCCCGGCCCAACCGCCGGGGCCTCATTGAAGCCGTGACCGTCCTGCGCGCCCTGACGCCCATTGCCCACGGCCTCCCCGGCCCAACCGCCGGGGCCTCATTGAAGCAGGGAGTGTGCAAGTGTGCACTTCGGATGACCGATAATTGCCTCCCCGGCCCAACCGCCGGGGCCTCATTGAAGCTCCTTGAAGCGGAAATCGGCCTTCAGGCGCCGCAGGAGCCTCCCCGGCCCAACCGCCGGGGCCTCATTGAAGCGCGTTGATCGGCGCCCTGTAGACCTCGCGGGCCAGGGCCGGCCTCCCCGGCCCAACCGCCGGGGCCTCATTGAAGCGCCGGATATGAGTCGAGTCCATCGTAGATGGAGGATGGGCCTCCCCGGCCCAACCGCCGGGGCCTCATTGAAGCTTGGAGTGGTTGGCGCGGGCGTCGCCGAGGAAGTCGATCAGCCTCCCCGGCCCAACCGCCGGGGCCTCATTGAAGCAGGGTCTGGATGGCCCGAAACGGCTCACGGGTTCTGGGCCTCCCCGGCCCAACCGCCGGGGCCTCATTGAAGCTGTTTACCCTGACGGTTTCGAAGGACTGTGGACGAAGCCTCCCCGGCCCAACCGCCGGGGCCTCATTGAAGCGTCACGACGAGGCGGCCGGCCTTCAGCGCCGGCACAATGCCTCCCCGGCCCAACCGCCGGGGCCTCATTGAAGCTTCGCAAAACCGTGCCCGCTATACCGTCTCACGCGGCGGGCCTCCCCGGCCCAACCGCCGGGGCCTCATTGAAGCGGCGGCTGCATCCCGCAACTGGCGTGCGCGACGCCTGCCTCCCCGGCCCAACCGCCGGGGCCTCATTGAAGCGTCTGTTTGGGAGTGTAGCATCAAGATCGGCGGTGTAATGCCTCCCCGGCCCAACCGCCGGGGCCTCATTGAAGCGGCGGCTGCATCCCGCAACTGGCGTGCGCGACGCCTGCG
>NZ_BAAAEP010000003.1:0-116892 GCF_039523075.1 Caenispirillum bisanense | reverse complement strand
CCGGGGCCTCATTGAAGCGGCGGCTGCATCCCGCAACTGGCGTGCGCGACGCCTGCGCCTCCCCGGCCCAACCGCCGGGGCCTCATTGAAGCAGCGACAGGAACTCATCCTTCGCCGCCACCTCAGCGATGGCCTCCCCGGCCCAACCGCCGGGGCCTCATTGACGCGAGGTCGTCGTGGCGGTTGGGGATGCTGTCGAGCTGGCCTCCCCGGCCCAACCGCCGGGGCCTCATTGAAGCGGTACGCAGCGTGCCGCTGCTGATCTCGCCGATCTTAGGGGCCTCCCCGGCCCAACCGCCGGGGCCTCATTGAAGCCGCTAAGCCCGGCCTCCACCTCCGCGTCTGCGAGCGGCGCCTCCCCGGCCCAACCGCCGGGGCCTCATTGAAGCAGGGTGATTTGGGCGAGCCCCGTCTCCCAGCCGATGGCGCCTCCCCGGCCCAACCGCCGGGGCCTCATTGAAGCCTCGAGGATGCGCAGGTGCAGGGCGAAGACCTCGTCGGGCCTCCCCGGCCCAACCGCCGGGGCCTCATTGAAGCTTCAGCGACATAACGACCCTTCTTCATCTTGTACTCAAGCCTCCCCGGCCCAACCGCCGGGGCCTCATTGAAGCAAGTTGCCCGGGGTCGCGGCGTATGCGCCCCACCCGGCCTCCCCGGCCCAACCGCCGGGGCCTCATTGAAGCCCGTAGGCGTCCGGGTACAGCTCCTTGGTGGTCGCGTTGCCTCCCCGGCCCAACCGCCGGGGCCTCATTGAAGCCGCGATATCAATGGGTTAATGGTGGAATTCCGCACCCGCCTCCCCGGCCCAACCGCCGGGGCCTCATTGAAGCTGTCAATCTCGCCGTCCGCGTACTGGTACACCTCGGAAGCCTCCCCGGCCCAACCGCCGGGGCCTCATTGAAGCCGCGTGATTGTTTCGAATGTTACACACCATATCGGCGGCCTCCCCGGCCCAACCGCCGGGGCCTCATTGAAGCTACAGAACCCAGGACACGACCTACGGCCTGCGCACGCGCCTCCCCGGCCCAACCGCCGGGGCCTCATTGAAGCGAGCGGAACAGGATGCCGGTGCTGCGGCCGGGCAACTCGCCTCCCCGGCCCAACCGCCGGGGCCTCATTGAAGCACCCGCCACGGCGTAGCGGGTGGCGCTGGAGCCAAGGTGCCTCCCCGGCCCAACCGCCGGGGCCTCATTGAAGCCTCCTGGTTAGCGGCTTCGATCAGTGCCGTTGCGATGCCTCCCCGGCCCAACCGCCGGGGCCTCATTGAAGCCGCCAGAAGACGGCCGACTACCCCACCGGCATCCAGGCCTCCCCGGCCCAACCGCCGGGGCCTCATTGAAGCGCGGTGAACGAGGGGTGGTCGTGGAAGGTACACCGCCGAGCCTCCCCGGCCCAACCGCCGGGGCCTCATTGAAGCGATAAACAGCGCCCGGCCACCGTAGATGATGGTCAGGTCGCCTCCCCGGCCCAACCGCCGGGGCCTCATTGAAGCACAACGCGTGGACGATCGCCCTGGGCGACAAGCGCGACGCCTCCCCGGCCCAACCGCCGGGGCCTCATTGAAGCAACTGCCCTTCGGTCCACCGCTCGCCCTTAAGCAGCTTGCCTCCCCGGCCCAACCGCCGGGGCCTCATTGAAGCTAGGCGAGGGCGGCAATCTCCTTGCGCCCCTTCGCCGTGCCTCCCCGGCCCAACCGCCGGGGCCTCATTGAAGCCCAGTGTCCCATGACGAGTATCACAGGCCTCCACCGCCTCCCCGGCCCAACCGCCGGGGCCTCATTGAAGCCTTGGCGGGGAGGGGAGGGAGATGAAACATGGAATTCGCGGCCTCCCCGGCCCAACCGCCGGGGCCTCATTGAAGCTGATCATAGCGGCGGACCAGAGACGCCCCCATGGGAGGCCTCCCCGGCCCAACCGCCGGGGCCTCATTGAAGCCAGACTACAGCCATCTACCGGCTTGTACCCGATGCCGGCCTCCCCGGCCCAACCGCCGGGGCCTCATTGAAGCTAGGCGTAAATGCCGTGCCGGTCCGTAACCGGCATCTGGGCCTCCCCGGCCCAACCGCCGGGGCCTCATTGAAGCGAGCGGAACGGCATAAACCACTGGTTGGAATGGGCCGAGTGCCTCCCCGGCCCAACCGCCGGGGCCTCATTGAAGCCGCGCGAGGCGTCAGTCGCGGCAGTGTCGGACGGGCCGGCGCCTCCCCGGCCCAACCGCCGGGGCCTCATTGAAGCGTCATGGCGGTCGGCAAGGGGCAGATCTGATGACCACGCCTCCCCGGCCCAACCGCCGGGGCCTCATTGAAGCGGCGTGGTCCAGCCCTTGTTCGGCTGGCGGTCGCGCTGCCTCCCCGGCCCAACCGCCGGGGCCTCATTGAAGCCGGATGCCGCGGTCGCGGGGGAGTGCGGCCGCGCGGGCCTCCCCGGCCCAACCGCCGGGGCCTCATTGAAGCAAGGTGATGGCGCACACCAGCGGGTTGGCGTCCCAGCGCCTCCCCGGCCCAACCGCCGGGGCCTCATTGAAGCGCCTCGACCCGCACCGTGACGGCCGGCACCGGCGCGCCCGGCCTCCCCGGCCCAACCGCCGGGGCCTCATTGAAGCTGCGACACCTGCCAGGCCCAGGCGCGCCGCTAGCTGGCCTCCCCGGCCCAACCGCCGGGGCCTCATTGAAGCCCGCACCCGCTGGCGGGCCGCGTCGTCAAGCTCCGGCCACGCCTCCCCGGCCCAACCGCCGGGGCCTCATTGAAGCACGTTACCCTTCATCGTCGCAGACCTCCACTTCGTCGTGCCTCCCCGGCCCAACCGCCGGGGCCTCATTGAAGCCCGCCGCGACGCCGCCCTGCGGTGGGAGCGGGTGACGGCGCCTCCCCGGCCCAACCGCCGGGGCCTCATTGAAGCCACTCCAGCGCACGCGGAAACTCAATGTCTCTTTATGGGCCTCCCCGGCCCAACCGCCGGGGCCTCATTGAAGCTCCCGCTCCGTCGCCACCTCCATCCGCCGCTCGCCCTGGCGCCTCCCCGGCCCAACCGCCGGGGCCTCATTGAAGCGCGATCATCGTGGCTGTCTCGGCGGCTCTCGCTTCACCGCGCCTCCCCGGCCCAACCGCCGGGGCGTCATTGAAGCCTGATCGTCACCCGGCTGTCGCCCTGCTGCACGCCGCCGCCTCCCCGGCCCAACCGCCGGGGCCTCATTGAAGCATGGCGAACGTATTCCCATCGGCGAAAGGATCAGCGGTGCCTCCCCGGCCCAACCGCCGGGGCCTCATTGAAGCTCAACCGCCTCGCGGGCAATCTCGTCGGCCAAGTCCGCCTCCCCGGCCCAACCGCCGGGGCCTCATTGAAGCTTCGCGATCCGCCGCGAACGGGCGGCGGCGACGAGCTGGGCCTCCCCGGCCCAACCGCCGGGGCCTCATTGAAGCGATGGAAGGCCACCACATCCATGCTGCTGTCAATCGTGGCCTCCCCGGCCCAACCGCCGGGGCCTCATTGAAGCACATAGAGCCGACGTTGACATAGCGCCAACGCTACCGGCCTCCCCGGCCCAACCGCCGGGGCCTCATTGAAGCCGGGGCGGCCAACCGGCCGCCCCTCTCCGCATGAGGCGCCTCCCCGGCCCAACCGCCGGGGCCTCATTGAAGCGCCACGCCGCGGTTCGCCGTCAGCAGCGCCTGCAGCGGCCTCCCCGGCCCAACCGCCGGGGCCTCATTGAAGCGCGTGGTTCATCTGGGAACGGCCCTTCGTCCGCCCCGGCCTCCCCGGCCCAACCGCCGGGGCCTCATTGAAGCTGGTCACAGGGCGGGCGCGGCGACGCGGTGGGCGAACGCCTCCCCGGCCCAACCGCCGGGGCCTCATTGAAGCACCCTGTCGCTGCAGGCCTACGGAGACGACGCATGAGCCTCCCCGGCCCAACCGCCGGGGCCTCATTGAAGCCAGCCGACGCACAGTTACGTGCACGGCTGCACATAGGAGGCCTCCCCGGCCCAACCGCCGGGGCCTCATTGAAGCCTTCATACACATGATCGCTCAGTGTTGGTTTGTATGTGGCCTCCCCGGCCCAACCGCCGGGGCCTCATTGAAGCTCAATGATGCCTGCAATACCGGACGCTTCGGGCGACGCCTCCCCGGCCCAACCGCCGGGGCCTCATTGAAGCTTCCACTTGGGATTGCGGTTGTACCAGCCTTCGGCCTGCCTCCCCGGCCCAACCGCCGGGGCCTCATTGAAGCACACAGACACAACGGAGGGTGTGAATATGTCTCGCGACGCCTCCCCGGCCCAACCGCCGGGGCCTCATTGAAGCCTTGGTCTTAACGTTGGTGCCATCGCTCCTCCTGAGTTGCCTCCCCGGCCCAACCGCCGGGGCCTCATTGAAGCGCGGTCCAGATCCCGGAAACACTCGCCGAGGCCCTGCACCGCCTCCCCGGCCCAACCGCCGGGGCCTCATTGAAGCGGCGCGTGAGCAGCGCGGAAGTTCACAAAGTCGTCCACCAGGCCTCCCCGGCCCAACCGCCGGGGCCTCATTGAAGCGCGAACACGTCGGTGCTCGCGGTGCCCAGCTTGAAGTCGCCTCCCCGGCCCAACCGCCGGGGCCTCATTGAAGCCCCCCTCTTTTCCCCTGCGTGGGTAGCCGGATGTAACTGCCTCCCCGGCCCAACCGCCGGGGCCTCATTGAAGCATGCTATTCACACCAAAGACGTTTTTGTGCTGCATCGCCTCCCCGGCCCAACCGCCGGGGCCTCATTGAAGCGCGGGCGATGGTCCAGGCGGTCTGCATGATGGTCTTGAGCAGCCTCCCCGGCCCAACCGCCGGGGCCTCATTGAAGCAGCGGCACGCCGCCGTGTTCATGGCTCCGATAGAGCGGCCTCCCCGGCCCAACCGCCGGGGCCTCATTGAAGCGGGTGGGTGATCCCCCTCCCCGCGCAGCACCCCTTGAGCCTCCCCGGCCCAACCGCCGGGGCCTCATTGAAGCAACCCGTCCTCCGAGAACAGCACGTCGCGCAGGAAGTGCCTCCCCGGCCCAACCGCCGGGGCCTCATTGAAGCATCAACCGCCGGAAGCGGGGCCTCACCGCCGAAGAGGCGGGCCTCCCCGGCCCAACCGCCGGGGCCTCATTGAAGCATGACGATGGCGCACGACCTCTCGACCGGCCGGTTCTGCCTCCCCGGCCCAACCGCCGGGGCCTCATTGAAGCGGCTTCAAGAAGCAGTGGACCGTTAGGGTCTTCCTGGGCCTCCCCGGCCCAACCGCCGGGGCCTCATTGAAGCGAGCGCTGGGTCGCCGAACTCCGCCGCCTCGGCTACCGGTGCCTCCCCGGCCCAACCGCCGGGGCCTCATTGAAGCGAAATCAACGGATGGACCTGTTCACGGCATACCGGCAGTTATGAAGGGCACCATAACATGCCGCAGGCACCCCCATAACCCATTGATAAGTCTGGCGCGACTGATGGATCCGCAGCAATAATTGGCCTGAACGACGCAACTGGCCGCCGCACTGGGTATCATCCCGCATCGGCCACGCCTCGCAGCTTCCGAGAGCGTCGTCCCTCGAGTGGGGCTACGTTCGGCAGGACGGATCATCCATGATAGGCTCCTGCGGACCCATGACCTACCGCCGTGACAGCTTTTCGGCCGTGCCCGCCACGTGTACCTTACTTGCGTCCTCCCATCAGTATGCAGGTGGCAAAGTTGGGTTCTGATAAATCCCGACGTCCGAGCCCGCAACACTTGCCACGCTGAAAAAGAGGTTGCCACGTCAGCGGATGGACTTCCTGTTTCTGCTGCGGGGCAATGCTCGTGTCGTCGTCGAAGTGGATGGCTAACAACATTTTGCCGCCGAGGACGGGACCGCGTCCTTGTCGAAGTACGCGGTGATGATCGCCGAGGACCGCCGGCTGAAACTCGCCAGGTCTCCCGGTTCGGCGAACGAACTGCGGGGCCGAGGGACGGAGCGGACCCGATTAGTTTCCAAGCGGCGCTCCTGTCGCAGTACGGCATCAGACAACATTACGTCTTTGAGCGAGGCCCTAACTTGATCCTGAACCTGAACGGCGTTCCCAGCAAGCGGCCTCCGAAGGGCGGCGAGGTTTCGTTCTGGCACGTCTCCCTGCACGGCTGGTGCATGATCCAGGACGATCTCGCCTACGACGTCGAGGCAGCCTGTTTGGGCATCCACAACGAGCTTCCCGGGGCGGTGTTCGGGGACAAAAGCATCTACACCCAGCTTCTACCGACCATGCCCCAACTCGTCTACTTGGGCGGACTGAACTCCGAGTCCCAAATGTCTTGCAAGGCCTTCGAGCGGGCACTGAGCGAGTTGGTGCGACTTCCTTATCTTAATCACTTCCTTTATCTGAACGACGTCGCTCGCCTCGTGTCCGCCATTCAGCTGTGCGACGTGGAGATCGGCCGGATGCTCGGCGAATTCTACAGGAATCTAAATTTGGAAAACCACTGGCCGCCGCCAGGCGTCCAGCTTGAGGATGGCGTCTGCTGGACCTCTTCGGCGAGCGTTACGAGCCTGATCAGTACAATGAACTTTATCTTCATCAGGATGCACAGCCTCCTGGACTATCTTACGAAGCTCTTTCACGAGATCGAGCACCTCGCCACCGACTTCACAGTGTATCCCAGGCTCTCGTCCTCGAAGGTCCTGTTCGGCGCCCGCAAGAAATTGACCGTTAATGGAACTGTAGGAACTCTGTTCGAGTCGTGCGGACTGATCGACGAAGTCGAACTGGTCCGCAACATGGTTATCCACGATGGCTTCCTCGACGACGTGCCAAAGCTGTACGTGGCCTCTCGTGACGGAGCAATCGTGGAGAAATTCCTGCTGATGCCTGATCGGGTGGATGGGCACTTGGTTAAGTTCAAGAACCGGAGCCTCTGGTACAGCGGGGAGGACAAGATCAATTTGCGGCTCCCAAAACTTGTACTCGAATTTCGCGCCCGCCTGATCGCCACTCTCGGCGTCGCCTGGGGAAATCTGCATGAGGTGGCAGAGGCGCGGGCAGCGGCCGTGGGAGAGAGGTAGCTCCGCCTTCTCGCCGTCTTCCGGAACTTTTGAGTGCCAGTCCACCAGCCGGTCGCCCCAAGGAAGGGGAGTCTGTGGCGGCGCTTGTCGCACTAGCAGAGGCTGCGTTCAACATTCGTCCGAACGCCAGGAACCCCATCGCCACGGAGCGCTGGGGGACAACAGCCTAAGCCTGTCGAGCGGGGAGAGGACCAGATTCGTTCCCAAGCCCTCGGACGGGCGGTCCAGATCTAGGACCTTCTCGAAGACCTCGTGATACACCGGGTCCAAACTCTTCCGTCCGTAGAGCACGCTACGGGCGTATCTCATGGCGAATCCTGCGAGCAGGTCTGCCGCCCGGATCCCTGGCGCGTCTGCCGAGGGGATGAACCTCAGTTGGGCCTGCTCCGTGAAACGGTAGTCCGCAGTGGGTAGCCTTGGGCCTAGTCCGATAGCCGCGAGCTCTTCGGCGGTCGATTTTGCCTCTCGAAGAATATCGTCAAAATGGTCCTGACGATCATGGAACAAGGTGATGCTCTCGATCCGCCCGCGATGCCGCAGGTTTATCCGCGCGTAGATGTTGGTCAGCGACGTCAGGTTCGGTAACATCCATACCTTCTGTCCTTTCTTCCCCTGGTCCGGCAAGGGCAAGAACCGGCTGCGAACGCCCTCCTTTTCAGGGCCAAGCTGCATGAAGAATTCATGACTGTCCGAGACGCAGTAGCGCAGGCCTTTTCCAACCTCGTCCTCCTCCCGAACATTCGCCAGCCAGCTAAACAGTGCCCCATAGGTCTCTATGATGCATTCCGCCGATGGATCCGCGCACGCTGCGAGGAATGACCCGAACACCGCCGATGGGGCGTTGGCATGGACGTACGCGGCAAGAACGTTCCGTATTGCCAAGGCATCGGGGGTGCAGTCACAATCCCCGACTACCGGGAAGGCGGTCGTGTTGATTAAGTTGGTCGAAATCATGAACCGCTTGTCGACCACTTCCAACATCAGCGACAAGCCGGAGTCGCGGACGTAGTTGATGAGTCCGAGAGCCAGTTCCGGCTTGTCCCACGCCGTCGACGACTTAAAGCTCTGTTTGCGGACCCGGTGCTCGGCCGCAAGCCGAACAAGCTCTTCCTCCAAGCCCGCCGTGTCCTCAACTCCGAGGCAGGCCAACGTGAAGATTTCCTGGCCGTTGAAGTCGAAGGCAGCTCCCGGCCGCGCAAGGTCGCCGCTGGAGCCGCTTTCGTCGAGAAAATAGCTGTTCGTGAGCTTCGGCATGACTTTTATTGTGATTTTAGGGCGATTCTCCCTGCCTAGCGGCCGAGCGCAGGGTTCAGCAGACCGAGGCTATGTCTTGGGAAATGCTTTTTCTCGTACATTGGGATCGGCCAGGGCCAGCAGCTGCCGCGGTGGCCCTTGATCGTGATCAAGGCCAAGATTTGCAAGCAGATAGCCAAGCAGCGCCTCGCGGCATGGCAGCGCGAGCTCCCCGTCCTCCATGCCATAATCGTGGGCGACGAGGGCCGCTTGTGCAGCAGAAAGGGAGGGATGGGGCCGGAGCGCGACATCGACAACCCGGTGCCAGGCGGTGTCATCGTCGGGCGATGTCTTTGCGTCGCCGGTCTCCTCGGCGGCACCCATGCGACCGAGGTTGAAATCCCGGTACTCGCTGGTGCGACGGCACCAGGCGCGAACATGCCAACGCTGGCCATCATAAATAATGGCGTGTGGCTCGATCCAACGCCACACCCCGTCCGGGTTGTTAAGTGAGCGGTAGTGGATGTGGATGGCCAAACCGTCTTCAACGGCTTGGATGACGTTACGCACGATGACCGGGTCGCCTGGGCGCAGGGGCAGCGGCACGGAGTCGAATAGCGGCCGGCCGGCGGCAAATCCATCTCCGAGCAGCACGTGACCGAACAGGTCGGTTAGTGTCGGCGTGTCGAAAACCGGCACGAAATGGCTGCCGGCGCGGTAGGTCTTCTGACTCTTGTCGTAGACGGCGTTCTTCGGTGCGAGGAGCTGATAATCGGTCAGGTCCTTCGAGGCAACCGACTGGTGTACGCCGAACAGGCGCATCAAGTCAGCTCGGTTGACACGCCCCGACCAGAACAGCCGCGACTCTATGAAACGCAGGCGCTGACGCGCAAACCAGCTGGCCTCAACCCGATCAGGCAGTTCGACCGGATTTGAGCGTTCAGTCAGCGGTGACTTGATCATCATGGCGGCGGCTTCCTGTCTTCGCCGTAGACCATAACGCCATTGATCAGGATTTACCATCGGCTGTTCCGATGCGTCGCTTGAAGCGACCTACCTGGAGTGTATAGTGGTGTGCACCTAGGAAACAGGCGGATGGTAGATCGTGACGGCGCTGACCTACTTCGATGCCAATCCTCAGGGCCTCCCCCCTGACGTGCTGATTACTGCGCTGGCCTCGCGGCTGGCTGATCTGCAAGGTGCTCGGGTCGATCCTGACTCCCCGGCCATCGCAGCGCCGACCACGCAGGAGAATGCTGGCCGCCGCGCCCTTGTTGCCGGACATCTGCTGGCCGCCCTTGAACAACGACTTGAGATGGGCGATAGCGGTTTCGTGCCCCTGTCCGTCGTCGCACACGGCCTGAAGGACCACATTGTTGGACTCGATCTTGACGAGTTGCGGTTCTGCGTGCGTTTCCTTGATGTCGACCGCGAGATCCGCTACCAGCAGGTCATCGACGGCGTGGTGCAGGACCATCGCACGCGCACCTGGTCGCGGCTGGTGCGCTACCACGCGCGCCTTGACCGTGTGAAGCTGAGCGAGGCGGGGCGGCTGTGGATCCGCGTGCTGCGTCATCGCGAGCATTGGCTGTTCGAGGACAAGGAGGTCGAGAAAATTGTCGCGGCCCTGCACAGCGGGCTGTTCGACCGTATTCCCGACATCGCCGCCGAAGTGATCACCTCGATCCGGCTGTTCAACGAACACCTGACGTCGATCCTCGAGAGCCCGTCCTTCCGCGAATTGGTCCGTCAATACCTTGAGCACCGCACCCACTTCAGCGGCATGATTGGCCGATGCCATTCGGCCGCCATCCAGGCGCTCGAGATCATCGGCACCCAGGACGTGGCCACCCGTCACGAGACCTGGCTGATGGCCGCCGGCCCCCGCGGCATCAGCTTAAGTGAGCTGCGCGTGCATGTGGTACGTGTCCACCGCGCAACCGAGAGCCTGCGTCGACGTTGGGACGAACTGCTCGACGTCGTCCAGCAGGACCAGCGCCCCCGTGTCGGCCTCGTGCGTTTCGATTTCGCCCTTGATGCCTTTCTTGCCACGCCATGCTCAGAAGACACCATGATGTCGATGCTCGAGGGTCTCGGCGGCTGGGGCTCCGACGCCGATTACCTGTCAGTCCTCGACATTGAAGGTTGCCTGCCTGAGGCCGTGGAGCCTGAGGAGCCGGCAGGTGCAGAGTTCGATTTCGGCGCGCTGAGCGTGAGCGTCAAAATGCAGAGCTGGCTGATGCGCCATCGGCGCCAACTGCTGGCCGCCCTGAAGACAGGGCCAAAAAGCCTTTTCGATTTTCTGGAGGACGGCGCACTCGGGATCGAGTCGCCATCCGACGTTGCCGGCCTGTTCGGCACATACGTGGTGGCCGAACCGTTCGGGAAAAGAATATCCGTCGTCGTCGAACGCTGCGACGGCTTCAAGTCGGTCGACCATGCTGGCCACCGGCTTACCGCATCGGACATCCGCCTGCGCCTTGAGGAGAAGATGCGATGACCCCGCAGCAAATCGGGCTCGTCTACAACGAGCTCCGCCAGAACCGCATCCTCTATGGTCAGGCAGTGCCGGGCCGTCGGCGGTCGGAGAGCGAACGCGAAGCCATTCGTATCTTGACTGCGGCGGGCGGTCGCCTGGGCGATCTCGAGGACTTTCTTGAGACGCAGGGCCTGCGTCTCGTGGTGCGCGACATCCAGCAGTTCGGCTTGGCTGGCGACGGCCTGGCCTACGCCGCCATCCGCAATCCGGCGACCGCACCTCCGGCACATCTGCGGGGCGGCGAAATCCTGCGCGCGGTGACCGACAGCCGTCGTGACGAAACGCCAGAGCAGGTAGCCATCCGTGCCACATTCTTCATGCTGATCTTGCTCTACTTCCTCTACACCCGCGACGAGCGGCCGATTGAGGCGGTCAGCAGTTTCAAAGACTCATCGGTCGATGAGGAGGAGTTCCTCTCCGAGGCGCGGCGGCGCATTGATGCCCTCAATGCAGAGCGTGACGATGGCTCAGATAGCAGGCGTACCGCGATCCGCTCGGCCATCGTCGGGCTCACCGACCGCCAGCTCGACAAGCGGGTTGAGGCGTTTCTAGGCGCGATGAAGCGCGTCGGCATCCTGGAAGAGATCAAGGACGTCAGCGTCAGTGTCGGCGGCCTGCCGCATGTGGCTTACCGCCAGACTCTGTGGAGTGCCTTGGAGATCGCCGAGAATTTCCGCCGCTATGCCCCGCATCTCCTGGTCGAGGATACCATTGAGCAGGTCGAAGCGATCGGTGGCGCCAGCGAGGCGCCGGAAGATCGCCAATTCGCGCGGGAAGAAAACGACCAGCCGCGCGATGCGGGTGACTTGGCCGAAGACGAGGTCGAGGAGGTGGAATAGATGTCCGTCATCAATCGCTTTGAGATCGCCAATTTCCTCAATCTTGACAACGTCGAGCCGCGGAAGGCGCAGTGGCAGACACACTATCCGCACCTACTGCTCCATCTGAGGGGCCAGTCGGCGGCCATCGTCGCGACCAATGGCATGGGCAAGAGCACACTGAACCGTGCGATTTACTGCATGCTGACCCGCGACCAGGGCTTCGCCCAGACCACCAAGGCGGTCTGTGCCCCACGACGCAAGGGCGTCTACACGCATATCCGTGTCGAGCTGCTGTATCGCGACCAGCCGGTCGGTGGTCTTCTCGGTCACATGGGCGTCGAAGTGCCCGGCGAGCCATACGTGTTCGGCATCTACGGCAACGCCGACAGTGAGCTGACCTTCTATTACTACCAGGGCAATTTCGAGGATTGCCCCTGCGTCGAGCGCACTGGTACCAAGGTTCGCGTCATCTCAAACCAGCAGTTTCGCGACCGTCTGAAGGCGCAGCGCGATGCTCACCCGAACCTCACCAGGGAGGGTTCGCTTGAGCTGGTTGCCAAGCATTTCGACCTAGCGATGCTGGCCCAACTGGTCGCCTATCAGAAGGCGGGCGGGGGGGACTCGGCCGAGGAGTTTTTCCGGGTGAAGACGCGGCGGTCGGATGGCCAGGTCGATGCCTATGACGCGGCCTTCTTCTACGAGCATATTGCCCCCGAGGTGTTGGCCAACGCTATGCGCGGCTTCGGCAAGGACGACGAAACGCGTTTCGAGGACACCATTCTCAATAGCGCCAGCCCGCTGATTCGAGCTGAACTAAAAAATGAACGGCTTGGGCAGTCCCTTGAGAAGGACAAGCGAACCTTTAGTGAGCTCGAGAAGGTGCGCGCGAAGCTTAAGGCATTTCTTGATGAACGGGCGCGGCTCGACCGTTTGGTCAATGATCTCGGCGGCGAGGTGGCCTTCGTGCTCGACGTGGTCGAGCAACGGCCGTTGCCGGGCGTACCGCCGGTGCTCAATGAGCGCAATGAACAGGTCCGCCAGGTTGCCAATGGCTTGGTGAAGCAGGGCGGCGAATGGCTGGTGCCGGATGCACTCTTGGCCGAACTGGCGGCTTGCGAATCTCGGGAGATCAACCAGGACGCCGAGCGACACGGATTCGCAGGTCGAGCGCTCTCCCGGAAAGAAGTCATTGCGATACCTTGTGATAATCTCACCGACAACCGTGGCCGCGGCGCGGCTGGCCGGGGTTATGCCCTTACTCAGGCAGTCACCCTGGTGCAGCGACGCCCCACTTTTGCTGCAGGCTGGGATAGGGAAAGCGCCCTGCGCGCCCTGAACTATGGGTTTGAGTACCGCGCCGACGCCGGCGACACCAACCCGTTCCGTCAGCTGGTCGCCAGCATGGAGTCCGAGCAAAAAGCCCATACGGGCGAGATTGCCAGCTTGGACGAGCAGTGCGACGCGCTACGCCGTCAGCAAGCCGAGTTGTTCAAGAACATCCAGTCCCTGCAGGCCGATGCCTTTGAACTCAAGTCATTGCGCGACAGTGGGGTGTTCACCTCGACCGAACTCGCGGACCTGGAGGCGGTCGCACCGACGGTCGGTGCCGCCAGAGGTGCGGCGCGCCAGGCCCGTGAACTGCATGTCCAGCGGCGCATTGCCTTGCAGGGTGCCCGCGACGCCCATGCAAGCTTTGTCGAACTCCATGGCGATCTCTCGCCCAAAGGGGTCCTCGCGCAGCTGGAAGCGGATTGTCACGCGCGGACGGTCGCCCATAGAGCGGCAAATTTGGCCCATGAAGCTGCCAAGCGCCATGAACAGGAGTTGAAGGCGGCCGTCGGCAAAGCCAGGTCGGCATCTGAAGAGAAGACCAAGGAGCGTCACCGCATTGAACTGCTGCTCGAGCCGGTCGAGCGCTTTGAGCAGCATTTTCCCGGCGAGAACCCCGTTGGCCTATCGGTCATCGTTCGGCAGCAGCGTGACGACGCCATCGAACAGCGGGCCAAGCTGCAGGTCAGCATCGACAGCCTGGGCAGCGAGCAGACAACGCTCACAACGCTTGCCGGAGACAATGAGCAGTTTCGGACGGTCTTCCCTAATGAGGAACCCGATGGACTGGAGGCCAAGGTCAGTCAGCGGCTGGCTGAAGTGGAGCGCCGTCTCCAGGAGCTGCCTAGTGACCTCACCCGGCAGACGCGTCTAGTCGAGAGCCTGATGGCCGGCGCGGCTGCCTTGCAGTACGCGGAGAGCGTCGCTGCTGGGCGGCCCGTGCCTGGCCTCGAAGCGGCCTTTCGAGAAGAGCAAATGGTTGCCGCTGCCTCTGCCCAAGAGGTCGCAACGAAGCTGGCGTCCGCCGAAGCCGACGCGACGGTAATCGCAAGCTTCCGCGCAGCGTTCCCGGATGCCTCATCGCCGGCAGCCCAGCGGCAGAAACGGACTGAGCGGCTGACCCATGTGATTGGTAACCTCGACAACCAGCAGAAGAGGGCCGAGCGGCTTGCGAGACAGCTTGAGGATCTCAAGAAATCGGCGACGGCGGCTGGCCGGATTGCCTCGGAAGTCCTTGAGGTAGTCGGTGGCTCCCCCCGCCGGGTCCATCAGGTCATCGAAGAGGAACTCGCTGGAGAGGAGCATCGCGCCACCGTCCTGACGCATTTCTCGCATGTCCTGCATGCGCCGGTAGCCGAGACGATCGACGACGCGCGACACATGCTAGCGGCGCTGGACGCGGCGGAGATTGAGTCGCCTATCTTCTGGCTCGATGGACTGCGCAAATTCTGTCGGCACCCGGACGTCGATCTACGCGACGGCCTAGCTACCGGGACCTTTGCCGGCGGCGCAACCCTGCAGGTCCAAGGCCTTATCGATCCGCATCAGGTCGAACGCACCCGGGCGGAGATCGCGGCCAACCTGCGCAAGGCCGAAGAGGCCGTCGAGGCTCTAACCGCGGAACGCGACGAGTTGGATGAAGCTTCGTCGGCGAGCCAGCTGGTGCGTGACGCCTGCGCCGCCGACGAGCGGGGGCTTGTTGCAAAGCTTGACGCGCTGCGTGGCGACGCCGCCGAGGCGACTGCGCGCGAAGCCGAGTTAGCCGCGCTCATCACCGAAGACAGCGTGCAGCGCCTGCGTGAGGCCGAACGGTATTTGGGCGAAGGAGGCGAGGAGCGCCTTGCGGCAGAACAGGAGCAGCTATCCGACCTTGCCAGTGAACAGGCGGAATTAGAAGCCGAGCGACCGGCGGCGGTGGCGCGGGCCTCCCCGTCATCTTTGACGCTGATCAGGCAGGCGGTGAGCTTCCTTACTTCTGGTGGCGCGGCTCGTCTTATTGCCGTTGAAGCGGGACTGCGTAAGGCCCGCGAGGACCTGGCGATGATCGAGAACGACCTGCCGCGCCTTGAAGAGCGTGCGGCGCGGATTCCGGACATTCAGGCTGCCGAGCAATTCGCCCGAGCAGGTGGGCGCGACACACTGGCGTTGCTGCGCAGCCGGATCAACGATCTGAAGCAAGCGCTTGACGAAGCAGAGGCCGCCCACGAAGAGGGAATGACGGCCGTCGCTGACGCTGAACAGGCGGCGTCGGCGTGTCGGGAAGAGCTGTCAAAAGCCGAGGTTGCTCTAGCAGGACAAAGGCCGCTTGTGGAGCGGGCGCAGGGCTATCTCGATGCTGATGGGCCGGCGTTCGAACGAGACTATCTCTCCAAGCTTGACGAGCTGCAAGCGGAGGAGCGTCGCTGCGACGCCCGCGCGTCGTTCCGGTTGGAACTGGCGATCTCCGGCCTTGTCGCAGAACGCGAGGGTCGCACTGTCAGCGGCTTGCAGGACCAGCATGGCCGCCTCGACGCGGAGATTAACGCCGCTCAGGAACGCAAGGTTGAGGTCGAGGGCCGGATAGCGGACCTCAAGCCGCAGCTCAAGATAGCCCGAGAGCGGATGAAGCGTCTCGACACCGTGGTGCATGCGCTGCTGGAACGGCGGCGGCAGGCTCGCTTGGCGGCTTCCGCTGTCGAAATCGCGCTGTCCGCCACTGGAAAACCATCGGAGCTGTTGGCCAGGGCGATGGCCTCGGCCGAACGGGTGCGCTTAGGGCTCGGCGACGAATTGGACGAGCATCTCCTCGATGAGCTCGAGGAGGTGGTTGCTGACCTTGATGACTTCCAGCTCGATCGACTAACGCCAAGCATTAAGGCATCCAGCGGGGCCAAAGATCGTTATTGGAAGGCCTACATGCAGGCGGTCGAGGCCCTGCGTGACGACAAGGCATTGACCCTCAGCCACACCGACCGCTCGCTACTGGACGAGGCGCTGGCCGCCGACCGGACCAGCCGCATCGAGCAGCTGTTTAGCGCCTTTGAAAAGCATGTCGGCGACCAGGAGCGCGTCTGGACGCAAGCCAAGGAGGACATCGACAACGAGCGTCAGAAGCTTTCGGAGAGCCTCGAAGCCTTTACCTTCCAGGTCGAGGATCACTTCAAGTTGCTTAAATCGTGCCTCAAGCCGTCTAACGACGGTAGCGAGGCGGGGTTCGAGATTGAAGCCGCCGTGCTTGGTCGCGACGGCCTCCGACATGCGGTCGATCGGGTCATAGCCATGATTAAGCGGCACGAAGCAAGTCGTGCTGCCGATGAAGAAGCCGGGGAGGCTATAAGCCAATCGGATTTCGAGAAGCGCCTCAAGGAGGAGATCCGTCGTTCCTTCTACCGGGCCGTCTTCTCCGGCAAGAAGGACGCCGAAGGCCGCGAGTACGGCGGTCCGCGCGTCTATCTGCGCCACCCGCGCATCGGCCGCGGCGAGCGCATGCAGCTGACTAAGAAGATTTCGACCGGCCAGGCGAACGCCCTAGCCTTGCTGTTGATGACCAAGATGGCCGACTTCGCCATTCACCGCGATGAGCGGGACAGCTTAGCTTCGGCAGGCAAGCGCCGTGGCTCTACGCATCAGACCCGAGTGGTGATGATCGACGGGTTGTTCTCGAACGTCAGCAATCGGAAGCTGATCCGGGAGTCGCTCGACGCCCTCCGTACGCTCAAGGGAAAGTTCCAGCTTATCGGGTGGATCCACAACGAAGCTTATGAGAACGACCCCCAGATCTTCCCCGAGCACCTTGGCCTCCGCCGGATCGGCGACGGCGAGGGGTTTGTTGTCGTCGACGACCAGCATCAAGCGATCGATGACGACGTTCTAACACTCGGCGAAGGAGCGGTCGACGTTATTGAGCTGCATGTCGACAAGCTGCCCGAGGACCAACCGAATGTCTGAACAGCGGGTGCGCCAGGCCCTTGAGAAACTGTTGCGCAAAGGTGGCCTGCGGCCCAGGACGGCTGTAGAGAAGATCGCCACTGAAGCCGACATCAGCCGCTTAGCAGTGCGCGATGGCTTGAGGATGCTAGCTACAGAGCTTCAGGGCGTCACGCAGGATGGCGATGTCGTCGCCACCCTGCGGTGGCGCATCCCGCTCGAGGAGGTCGTGCGGCCGGACCTGGTCGAGTGGCGGCGCCGAGTGGCCGAGGCACCCGAGGACCGCGCGCCCCTGCTTCACAGTCCGCCGGCAACGGTGTGGGAATTGCCGAGCGAAGATCAGGCGGTGCTGGCCGAGGCGGCCGCCGGTACACTGCAGCCAGTCAGGGATGCCGACCACTATGTGCTGTCGGCAGTCAACCTAATGGGCTCATCTAAGGCACTCGATGCCCTGGGCCTGACCCAGGCGGTGGTGGCGAGTCATGGCGGCCTGGTTCAAAGGCCGTTGTTCGCTGTGACCGCCGGCCCGGCTAACCCGGAATCGGTGCTACTGGTCGAAAACCCGAGCTGCTTCGGCGCCCTGCTGGCCAGCGGCTTCTGCCAGCGTCGCCTGGTGGTCTGCGCCTTCGGCTATGGACTCAGCATCGAGAACCTTGGGCGCCGCCTTGCGGCTGGCCAGGTAATTGCCTGCCCCGCCGCTGGTGACCGCGTCGATCTGCCATCGGTCTTGGCCGAGCGGCCATCCTTCTTCTGGGGGGATTTAGATCTCGAAGGGCTGCGCATCTTTGAGGCGTTACGCGAAGCCATTCCGGGGCTAAGGCTGCCAGCAGTCTACGCGACCATGGAGAAAATGCTGGACGACCGGCGCACCTCCCATCCCTATTCCAAGCTGTTTGGGGCCGGAAAGCCTAACCAGCGTGCGCCCCGCGGAGAGTTGCCCGAGGTGCGGCATTTGGCTGAACGCTGCCGGTACCGTGCGGTCGACCAGGAGGCTGTGTGGCCGCTGCCCGACTGGGTGCAGCTTGGAGAGGAGTACCGCATTGCTGCTCCTGGCGCGGGGACACCAGGAACTCGATGCTCGGAAGCTGCCGCCTACGACGTGATTCCCTAGCTACCATAGCGCCGAGTGCATCTCGTCTCGGCGGCGAGCCAGCCCACCTACAAGCTGGGTATTCAAGAAATTAGGCCTCACGATTTTTTTCTGGTCGGCAAATGAAGTCACGGCAAGCAAACCTGGAAGAACTCAGCAAACGCTGCGACCACAGCATCATCAAAATGACCATTGACGAGGCGTTCGCCCATATCGGTCAGTTGATCGACGACGCGTTCGACGCATCGTTCGAGCGAGGCGTGAAGCGTGCACTCTTCCTGCTCGACGACCTCGCCAATCGGTCGCTTACCGACGAGCAGGGCGCGCTTTGTGAGTATTTCCGGGCAAATGCATGGTCGGCCCAGGCTCATATCGCGAATATCCGTCAGTCCTGGTCGTGGGAGGCGCCCGAACTTCAGGAGGAAATGCTCGCCCTGTCGCGCGCCGCCAATCACCCCGGATTCAAGAGCCTAGACAAGGTGCGGCGTTGTCAGATTCTCACCAACCACGCAAACCTGCTCAACACGGTCGGCCGGTCCATCGATGCGATCGCCGGCTGGGGCGCCGCGCTCAAGATCATTCCGAACTTCGCAATGGCGCTCGGCAATCGCGGTGCAGGACTCAGGCATTATGCGGGCATGGTGCGGGACAATCGCGAGCGCGCCATCCTCGCGCTTCATGCCCATGACAGCCTGCACGCGGCGATGGCGCCCGATGCCGTCTATGAATCGGTAGATCCGACCGAGGTGTTTCTCAGATTCGCCGAGATGGAGCGCGGCCTAGCGGGGGCGCTCGATGTCGTCGCAGCGCGTGAGGCGCAGCAACTCGGCGTAGGCTACATGGGGCGCACCAAGATCGACCGAGCTTATCGCCTCTGGTGCCTCGAGCACCGGCTGTTCCTCTGCCCGCTGAACGATCTTGGACCGCATCCGGCGGCCGCGATCGACAACTTGGTGTTGCCACCGATTACGGAGGGGATGGACGAGCGGCCCAATGGCTATCTGCCCCCGCCGATCTTCGGCTTCTTCAACCAGATGAAGCAAGAATATGCCTCGGCTCGCTTTATGCTGTTCGAGGGTATGAGCAGTACGCGGGTCCATTTCTCTGATCGCGGCGTCGCCCTGACCGATACGCTCGACTATCCACTTTACTCCCTTGCGAGTGAGCGCATCCGCACCGCTTATCGTGTCGCCTATTCACTCCTCGACAAGGTCGCCTTTCTCGTCAATCATTATTGGAAACTTGGGAAGGTCCCTGAGCGGATCAGCTTCAAGAACGTCTGGATGGTGGAGAACAAGCAGCGGTTGCTTCCGCAGTTCGAGAGCAGAAGCAATTGGCCGCTACGCGGGCTCTACTGGCTTTCGAAGGAGCTGTTCGACAACCAACTCAAACAGACGACGGCGGCCGATGCGCGCGAACTGCACGCTATCCGCAACGCGCTCGAGCACACATATTTACGTGTGAATGAAGGCTGGGCAAAACCGCTCGCGATCGCGGCCCCCGGCAGCAGTGGGTTCGGCATTGTGATTGGCAGCGACGAACTCGAGGCGAAAGCGATCCGGGTCATGCAGATGGCGCGCTCGGCGCTGTTCTACGCGTCGTTCGCTATTGGCCATGAAGAATTAGAAAATGAACGTGCCAACCCAGGTCAGTTGGTCGGCGCGATGCCCGTCTTCAGGTTGCAGGAAAAGCGCAAGCGCCGTGACCCGCTCTAGCCGATGGCCTTGCGGAGTCAGAGGCGGAATGGCGGGTTTCACATTCATAAATCGGGTAGCAGCCCCTCGTTAATGTGCCGCGGCCGGGCCCTCAAGCGCTTTGGTGGGGGACCTGCTTTCCACTGCTCATTTAGCCGTCATAACAAGTAGAGCATTCCGAGGTTTTGATCCGCTTCCCAACCTTGGACCACCCGAGGGACAAAAGTTCTGGTTGTTTCAGCCTCAGGGCAGGTATGCCTGCCCTATTGTCCTGCGCGGCGGTGAAGGCAACCGCCTCCGGGAGCCCGGCCTGAACAAGCCCGAACGGAACGAGTGTCCTCAGCGGCGGAATGTGAGAGGCAATCGTTCCCCCTGCCCCGCAGGACCGTGAGGTATGGGCGGCGGAAACCTTGGACCGCCTGGGGCTTTGTTATGGGAGGTATCGGACTGCTCATCGTCGTGTTCCGCCCGCACATTCTCTAGTTGCCGCTATTCCCCGCTCGGTTAAGCGTCACTCAGCTATGCCCCCCCTGCATCTGATCTGATCCCGAATCACGGATTGTGCCTCCATAAACGGATGCCCATAGCCCGCGTACCCGTCCCGAGCAATTGCGTATCCATAGTTAATGTCGGTCAAATCATCCCACCAGCTACAGTTGAACGACTGCTTTTCGATAACCGTGCCAGGGAAGACAGTTCCGTCTACAAGTGACCGGAATTTGGCATCCGATAGCGTGCGGCCGTATACCTGCGTCCCCAAATCCCGCCCGTAGCTATATTTATCCCGAAGCTCTCGAATAAATTCGTAAAACTCATACAGTTGACGCTGCCCGGTGGCACCAACGTGGCGGCTAATATGAAGGATAGTGCGAAACACCTTAAAATTGTACCTGCTCAATTTGAAGGCGATTAGAACATGGCCTGTTTCGCATTTAGATCGGATCAGGTAGACCGAAAGCGGCTCTGCGGCCTGAATATGCTGAACATAGTTCCTAGGGTCATGCTCGGCCGGAGCATGATTCGAAAATGGCGTATATTTACCGGCTTTGAGCCAGTCTGGACTCGCCCCTAGCTGCTTCGCGACGCCCTCCAGAATCGACAGCTTTGGCGGCGAGTCCCCCCTAAGCAATCCCTCTAAGACACCAACATCGTCATGTCCTAAATACTCGGCAAGCTCAGCTAGGGTGAGATCGCTATAGCATTGCTTAAGCAACTCAATTAATTGAGACAAACGCTGAGCAACCTCGGAGGCATGTGATACGGGCCGTACGGCGAGAGGCTCATCAAGAATGCGCGCGGTGGTCTCCGGACTCTGAACAGCAAGCTGGCCTCGCCCGAAGAGTTTTGTCACACCGCCGAGAATGGTGAAGAAATTTCCAAGAACGCTCAACAGCGCTTCCATGATCCGCCCGTAGCCAAGCCGCCAAAAGATGAGTCATGATAGCAGAACCGGACAGACACCAAAGGGCGGACTTCTCCATCGAATAAGCGGGGTCTGCCATGGAAATCCGTCCAGATGAAGGTTCGCGGCAATAGGGCGTTTGAAAATCGGCCGCTTTAGGCTCTAACATCAGTATAGCGTCTGTTGTTGCTACAGGCGCGCAAAGGGTCCAGTGCCTGCGCATACAATTTCTAAGTGGGCGTGCGAAATGTCTGCGGTCGCGCGCGCCAGGTACAAGACGCGGGGTGGGGGATGATGAATGCATATCGAGTTTATTGAGATCACAAATTTCAGGAAACTACTTTCAACACGTGTCGATCTCTCGACCACTACGACGTTGTTCGTAGGGGCCAACAACAGTGGCAAAACATCTGCGATGCTCGCGCTGCGCCGCTTTCTCTCCCATCGCCGCTGCCCTTTCGAGATGCACGATTTCACCTTGTGTCACTGGCCGACGATTATCTCCCTCGGCGAGAGCTGGATTGCCTCGCGCGACACCCAGGAAACGGTCGATCTCGTCGTTGAGCCTTGGATCAACGTCCTGCCGACACTCGACCTGTGGCTGCATGTGGACAGCGGCGAGATGCATCATGTCCGCGACCTGATCCCCACGCTGGACTGGGAAGGTGGCAAGCTCGGTGTTCGGTTGCGATATGAGCCCAAGGACCTCGACCTCCTATATAAAGATTTTCTGGGGGCTGTGGCCGACGCCGAGGCTATGAAAGCAGCTGCGATCGCGGCTGTGGCGCTGCAACATCCCGACGCGGATCCGCCGCCTGAACCGCCCAAGCTGACGATATGGCCCAGTAATCTTATCGACTTTCTCAGCAAGCGGCTTGCCACACATTTTACGGTTCGCGCCTACTCACTGGACCCTGCCCGGCTTGCCCTACCCGCCAAATCTCAGGCGCGGCCGCAGATGCTGCCAGCGACCTCGCTACCGATCGATGGCGATCCATTGAGTAGCCTGATCCGCGTGCACGATATCCCCGCGCAGCGCGGGTTCGGGGAGGAGCAGCCAGCCCAGGACGAAGACGCCCCTGTAGCAGCGGCGGGCGGCCGGCTGTCCGACCAACTGAGAAGCTATTATGCCAAGCACCTCGACCCAACTAAGGGCCCCGATCCCAAGGATCTGGGGGCGCTCCAAGCGATCGAAGCCGCCCAGGACGCCTTCGACAAGCGGCTGACCGAGAGCTTCAAGGCCGCTTTCACCGAGGTCGAGGGGATGGGTTATCCCGGCGTGACCGATCCACGTCCGCGCGTATCGACTCGTCTGAAGGCGATCGACGGCCTCAACCACAGTGCGGCCATCAGCTTTGAAGTTGATGTGATCGTGGAAGATGGCGCGACGATGCCGCTGCTCAGATTACCCGAGGCTAACAATGGCCTCGGCTATCAGAACCTTATCTCGATGATTTTCCGGCTGATGAGCTTCCGAGATGCATGGATGCGCGTGGGCAAAGCCTCAAAAGGCGCGACGATCACCAGCATTGAGCCGCTTCATCTGGTGCTCGTCGAGGAGCCGGAGGCTCATCTCCACGCGCAGGTGCAGCAGGTCTTCATCAAGAAGGCCTACTCCGTGCTCCGCGCCCACGAGAGCCTGGGCGATAACACAAAGCTTCGCACCCAACTCGTGGTCAGTACCCACTCGACTCATGTTACGCACGAGACTCCCTTCTCTTGTCTCCGCTATTTCCGTCGGCTCCCCGCCGGCATGGTGGCCAAAGTGCCGGTTTCAACAGTCATCAACCTGTCCGAAGTGTTCGGTGCGGGTAACGAGACTGAGCGGTTCGTCACACGCTACCTGCGCGCGCAACATGCTGATCTGTTCTTCGCCGATGCCGCCATCCTTGTCGAAGGGCCGGCCGAGCGCATGCTTGTACCCAATTTCATCCGCGCACATTACGAGGAACTCAATCAGTGCTACATCACGCTGCTCGAAATCGGGGGAAGCCACGCGCACCGGCTTAAGCCGCTGATCAACCATCTCGGGCTGCTGACGCTGATCATCACCGACCTAGACACACTCGACCAGACCGGCGGCGCATCGGTGCAACCAGCCATAGGGGCCGGTCAGAAGACCAACAACGCGACGCTGAAGAGTTGGGTGCCGGAGCTCGAGGACGTCGATGCCCTGATGGACGCCGATACTGCGGCTAAGACGGTTTACTAGGACGGCGATCCGCTGTTTGCTGTGCGCGTGGCGTATCAGACACCACTGGAGGTCACGCCGCCGGGCGCCACAGTACCGGAAATCGCCTATCCCTATACGTTCGAGGATGCGCTCGTCTTCGAGAACCTCGCCTTCTTCTCGGGGCTCGACGGTACTGGGCTGGTACGCAAGTTCCGAGACGCGATTGCGGCCGGCGGGGGGGCAGCCACGATCGGCAAGCGCATGTATCTCGACCTCAAGAACGGCAAGAAGGCAGAGTTTGCGCTCAGCGTCATGGAAGTTGAAAAGTTCAGCGACATTGTTGTGCCTCGCTACATCGCCGAGGGGCTTGGATGGCTGCTCTCTCAGTTAAAGAATAAGCAGGTCGATATCCTACCCCAGGCCGGGAACGATTGAGCATGGGCGCCGCAGATGACCAGTTCGACGCCGAGGCTGACGAGACAATCCTTGCCTGCCTCGACCTGGAGAAGCCGAGAAGTTTCTTCCTCTATGCGGGTGCGGGATCGGGCAAGACGCGGTCGCTCGTCGAAGCGATCAGGACGGTCTGCCGCGAGCAAGGGCAGCGACTGACGCTGACCGGCCAGAAGATCGGCATTATCACCTATACCAATGCTGCCTGTGACGAGATCAAGCAGCGGCTCGAGTTCGAACCGCGCGTCGAGGTGTCGACCATTCATGCTTTCGCTTGGTCGCTGATTGCTGGCTACGATGCGGATATCCGGCAGTGGCTCGCAGTGAGGTTGCTCCAAGATGTCGCCGAGCTAGAGGAGGCCCAGGCCAAAGGGCGGTCAGGCACCAAGGCTGCGGCCGATCGTGCTCGCTCGATCGAGAGCAAGCTCCGCCGTCATGCGGGCCTCGATGCCATCACGCGCTTCGTCTACAGCCCGACCGGCGACAACCGGACCCACGATGCTCTCAGCCATGCTGAGGTTATCGCGATGACGGCCGATTTTCTGAGTACGAAGCCCGGTCTGCGGCGCCTGCTAATCACAAGTTTCCCGATATTGCTCATCGACGAAAGCCAGGACACGAACCGCAGGCTCATGGATGCGCTGCTCGGCGTGGAGGCATCATACCGCGATACCTTCTGCCTGGGCTTGTTCGGGGACACAATGCAACGCATCTACGCCGATGGGAAAGAACGCCTAGCGGATGCAATTCCCAAGGTCTGGGCTAAGCCGCGTAAACGGATGAACCACCGTTGCCCGACCAGGGTCATCACGCTCATCAACAATATCCGTCGCGATGAGGATGGTGAGGAACAGCAACCGCGCAGCGACGCTGCCGCCGGCATTATCCGGCTTTTCATCGTGCCGCAGGCGATCACCGACAAGGCTGCGGCCGAGGCCGCAATAGCCGCCAGGATGAGCGAGATTACAGGCGACCAGAACTGGGCAGCAAGCTCCGAAGCGATCAAGACGCTTGCGCTAGAGCATCTGATGTCGGCCCGTCGCTTCGGATTCGAGGCATTCTTCGAGCCGCTATATGCAGTTGAGCGCATCCGGACGGGCTTGCTCCAGGGGACCGGCGCCGGCCTTGGGTTGTTCACGCGTGAGATCCTGCCGCTGGTGACGGCCTTGCGCACCTCGGATCAATTTGCCGCGGCGGCGATCGTGCGCCGCACCTCGCCGCTGCTCGAACGTAAGATGCTCGAAGCGGCCGGCGACAAGCAGGCCGAGGTTCTGCGTAAGGCCAAGGCGGTCTGCGACGGCCTCCTGGCGCTGGTATCGGCCAATGAGAAGCCGACGGCAGGCGCCGTGCTGCGCTATGTCGCCCAGACTGATCTCTTCATGATCCCCGACGTGCTGGCGCCTTTCGCCGAAGACGATGAAGCTGCGTCCGAAGGCGATGCCAAGGGAGAGGAAACTGTTGAGGAACAAGAGGTCGACCTCAAGAGCGAGCTTGGCGCGTGGCGACTGGCGCTCGAGGCGCCGTTTGATCAAATAGAGAAGTATGACCGCTATGTCCGCGGACTCTCGCGCTTTGATACGCACCAGGGCGTCAAGGGGCTGGAATTCCCTCGGGTGATGGTCATCGTGAGCGACGAGGAGGCGCGCGGATTCATGTTCGCTTACGACAAACTCTTCGGAGCGAAGGAGAAAAGCAAGACCGACCTTGAGAATGAAGCGGCCGGCAAGGAGACGACGGTCGATCGGACGCGTCGGCTATTTTATGTGACCTGTAGCCGCGCCAAGGAAAGCCTCGCAGTCGTCTATTACACAGCCAACCCCGCGCTAGTGCGCGAGGCCATGATCCTAAAGGGCTGGTTCGAGCCCAACGAGATCGAGCTCGTCGAGTAGCGTTGACGCTGCAGCGCAGCCCAAGGCACCGAGCCTGGGCAACGGGCCCCCTGGCAGTCGTGCAATTTGGCGACGACCAGTTTGCCAGAAGGCCGTTGTCCGCCTCCCTCCCCGGAAAGGCGGGAAGAGCCAATAGGGCCCAGGGTTTCGCTCATGGCGCCTCGCAAACGGACCGTTAGAGCGGCGGTGCCTTATGCGGAATCCTTTTTGAGGATCAGGCCGTTGATGATCGAGTGGGCGCTGGAGCCGGGTCATGGGCAAGAGCTATTCACTGGATCTCCGAGAGCGTGTTGTGGAGTTTGTGCGATGCGGCCACTCCAGGAAGGCGGCCGCGCGCCACTTCGGGGTGAGCGCGAGCTTCTCGATCAAGTTGTTGCAGCGTGTGGAGCGGGAGGGTTCTTGCGCCCCAAAGCCGCAGGGGCGGCCGGCGGGGAGCGGGAAACTCGGCCCTCACGCAGCGTTCCTCATCGCGGCCGTGGAGGCCAAGCCCGACATCACGATGCCCGAGTTGGCGGCGCTGCTGGAGCGTGAGCGGGGCGTGTCGGCGGCGCCATGCTCGCTGTCGCAGTTCCTGTGCAAGCACGGCTTCACATATAAAAAAACAGCTCCTGGCCTCGGAAGCCGCCCGCGCCACCGTGTCCCATGAGCGCCACATCTGGACGACGCGGCGCCAGCCTCGGATGAGGCTCGAGCCCGACCGCCTGGTCTTCGTCGATGAAACCTCGATCACCACTCGGATGGTGCGTCTGCGCGGCCGCAGCCTGCGCGGAACCCGGCTGCGCGCCGAGGCGCCCTTCGGGCGCTGGGGAACGCAGACCTTCATCGCCGCCCTGCGCCTGCACGGTTTGACGGCGCCGTGGGTGGTCGACAAAGCCATCGACCGCCACCTCTTTGACGTCTGGGTCGAAACTCAGTTGGCGCCGAGCCTGTCGGCCGGCGACGTCGTCATTCTCGACAACCTCGCCGTCCACAAGAGCGCAAGGGCCGCCGACTGCCTCAGGAGCCGCGGCGCCTGGTTCCTGTTCCTGCCGCCCTACAGCCCGGACCTCAATCCCATCGAGATGGCGTTCGCCAAGATCAAGGCCCACCTCCGCGCCGCAGCGGCCAGAACCTTCGACGGACTATCCGCAGCCCTTGGCTCGATCTGCGATCTCTTCGACCCTGACGAATGCTGGAACTACCTCAGGCATTCCGGATACGCGTACGATTAATCCACCGCCGCTCTAGAGCCGACGAGAGGCTATTTCAGCGGTATCGGTTCAACAAGTGGTTTCCGTGCTGTCTGCTGCTGCGGGGCTCAACTGGCGGCAGATCAGCACGCCGGTAAAATGTCGCACCAACCACTTGCGGATCGAACGCCGGCTCGATCCCTCTGTCTGTGAGCACCGCCTTCATGCTCGGAAGCGAGAGCCGATGTTCCCTGCCCAGTACGAACAGAGTCACGTAGCTTTGATCAAACTCTTCGAGGTCGCGGGGCTCAACGACGTATTGCCGCCTTCGGGATATCGGATGCTTTACAGTTTCTGCGGCAAGCCATCCATGGGCGATGAGCGCGTCGATCACGGGGCGGGACCATCGCATCCGCTTTCCAACCTGCGCAATTGATAGCCCTGGGCGCTCTGGCCGCCTCAGCGCGCCCCGGACTTCATCAGGATCGACTACAATCCCCAAGAAGCCCCTAACCTCCTGCCGATGGTAAATTTCGGACAGTTTGCCGTTGAAGATCAGCTGAACTATCTCCAGGGCGGAGCAATTTGCCCGCTTGGCAGCAGTAGAAATGGGTATCCCCCCAAATTTCTCGGGCACTGCCCCGCGAACATGAGAAAAAAGCCGCTCCAGAAAACGGTCCAAATCTAGCCTGTCGAACCCATGGACGCTCAGTTTTCCAGTTGGTTCAACGAACGGCACAACGATCCCCGCCCTGTGCAGCGTGTCGAAGTGCACCCACGGCGCATTGACGTACTTGGCCGCCGCCGTTTTGGACATGCAGCGAGAAAGACGGGCTACGACATCAGACGCCTTTTCATCAACGACAAAAACCGCTTTGTGCGCGCTCAGCCGGGCAGCGCTCTTATCCAGGACACCAGTAGCGACGAGTAGCCGCTGAAGACGATTAGGATGGGTGCTCATATCCTCCGAAAGAGTCAGGACCGATTTGACGCGCTCAGCGCCTAGAGAGACGCCATAAATTGTGGTGTTTTCTCGCAGAGGCTGCCACGAGAACATCAGGTTGCGGATCGTGTTCCGGAGAAATTCGTATGAAGCGTCGTCTCTCCGGTATTCAAGCCATTGCGAAAGCGCCCCATAGAACGCGTTCACAGAGGTGGCGTTCTTGCTCCGCGGCCAGCGGTCCATGCTGGTTCGCAGGAACGCCTCAAGTGGATCCGCGCCGGCTGCGAGAATTGAGAATCCTTGCTTGCCAGCGTCTCGCCGTTGCTCGTCGGTGAGCTTTTTCAAGATGAGCTTGGGCCCGAAAGTAGCGAAGGCGCCCAAGATCAGGCTGGCCTGTGCGACAGCATAAAACGGGAGCGTATCAATCAGGTCGCTGACTGCTGGAACGGGCCCATTTAAGCGCGCGCAAAGGTACTGTTCCAAGCCGGTCGGCGGGCGTCGCCATGCGGAGGCCCGATGGCTCTCGATGTTTTGGATGAAAGGCTGAACCCGCCGGGCAAAGTCTAAGGACACGTTTGCCCGCCATTCAGCGTTCTGCGGCTGGACGTCGGCCGCAACGAGGGCCAGTTCGTGTTCGACGCAGGTCGATATGGGCTCGAAAAGCCAAGCAAGGCGCCCGGCTGGAGCTGCGGAGCCTACACTGGGGTGGGTTTCGAGATCGCGGGCAATGCATGCCGGGCAGACCATGATCCGCCGCATGGACCGACGCAAAGCCTGCTCGAGAACGTTGTTCCCGCATGTAAATTTGGCACCAAGCCCTCGCAATGCCGAGGGTAGTAGCTGCTCAATATCGACGCCCGCGAGGGTGGAGAGCCGCGAAAGCGCACTCGGGGTTCCGGCCACCACGTCCTGAAAAACAAGGCCGACATCAAGGCAAAACTCAGTAACGGACGGGCACCGATTTCTCAAGGCAAGCCGGGAGCATAGGCTGGTTGCCGTCTCGCCGGGAATGTAGGGAACGCGCAGGTTAAGCATGTTACCTCTCCTCCGCCGAAACTGGTGGTCGGAGCCGCGAGTTCTCTGGCCGAATCTCGTGCCACCGCGATGACAGGAAGATGTTCTCGGACGGTTCGCAGCCTCGTTCCGAGGCATAGGCCGCGGCAAAGTCACACATCTGGATGATGCCATTGAACGTCGACCGTTCGGCTGCCTCCAGGACGGCAGAGCGAATCAGGTCGATGACGACGCCGAGCGCCCCACCTGTGGCGTGGCAAAGCCGATGCACGAACTCGTCGGTGGCCAGGTCTCCAAGGCCCATGCCGCCGTCCGTCTCCACGATGGTATTCAGCAACACCTCCCGAATCAGGCCGGTGCTGGCGGGGAAGGACAAGCAGCCGAACTCAAGGGTGCGGCTCCGCCGTTCAAGTTGGCGGTCGCGGCCCAGAAAAGATGAGACTGCCGGCAGGCCGGAGAGCAGGAAGCTGACCGGCCAGGAGCGCCGCTGCACCAGGTTCTTGAACGTGTCGGAAATCGCCGCTACCTGAGCATCGTGCTTTCCGTCGAGTACGTGCTGGAACTCGTCCACCCAGACGAACCGCACCTGGTTGGCTTCAAGGTGGTCACGAACCTTTTCCCAGGTCAGATGTTCGCGCAGGTCGCGATGCAGTTCGTACCCCATTGCGCTCAGAAACGTGCGGCCGAGTTGCTTGAGGGTGCATGGCCGCGGCGCGATCACACAGAGGGTCGATTGCCCCAGCGCGGGGACCGCAGACATTGCGCGCTTGATGGCCCTAGTTTTCCCTGCGCCCGGGTCTCCGATCACGGCGAGGATTCTGCCCTCTGGATGCGGGCCCACCAATGAGGCAAGAGTGACGTCAACCCACCGATTGATCTCGTTGCTCAGCGTCTTGTCTCGGCGGCTCGAGAAATACCGCTTCTGCATCCGTTGTGTCAGCTCGTAGCGGTGCCGCCGCGCGGGGTCCATGCCCCCAAGGAGGTCGTCCAGTCCGTCCATTCTCATGACTCCTGCTGCCAATCGGCTGGACCGCCGAACTCGTCGTCGGTCGCCTCGAACATGTCGGAGGCACCCGGTGGGGCTGAAGGTGGGAGAACCTCGGTGGCGCCGAGCAGTTCTTCGTCGGAGGCATCAGAGTCGTCGGCGAATTCGAAGGAACGGAACAGCTCGCGCTCGGCCGTTTCGACATCTTGTAGCGTCAGAACAGGCTCGCCAATCTCCGCCCGCTTGGTGGCCATGGCCGCTGTCTGCCGGAGGTCATCCATGGCTTGTCGCACCACGCCCTTTGACAGCGCCGCCATATCGGCATGCCGACGCTTGAGATCCTGCGCCGCCGCGATCCACTCCCAGACGCTGGTTCCCGCGATCTCCTTGAACACGCATGGCACGGAGAGCCAACCCTGCTCAAGCTGCACAGAGATGGCGTGGAGGTCGTGCCGATTCACCCGTATGGCAACAAGCTTCCGGTCGTCGATGATGCGCAGCTTCTGCAACTCCTCGCTCTGAAAGTGCAGGCCAAGGAAGCGGATGCCGCGATTGTCGATGTGTCGGGTGGTCGTAATGCCGAATATGTGTCTGCGGATAGTCTCGTTAGGCGGGAGAGCGATCGAGTAGAGCCCCATGAGGCGCCGCCAGGCGTTGCGCGGGGTTTCTCCGGCCAAGCCTTCGTGCGGGAGATTATGGTAGATGTCGACCGCGTACCTGATCAGGACCCTGTTCAATTCTTCGACATTGATGCAGGCGTTCCCCTCAGCGTCGTAATCTCCTTTGATGATGGCGTTCTCGAAGGTCTGCCCGGGAAACAGCGGCAGGAGCTGGGACTGAACGGTCAAGAAAAACCGCTCGACAGTGCCGCGGAGGTAGGGCACGCCCCCGGGGGGGACCTCGTGCGCAACTCCCAGATCCCGGAGTGCCGCCTGTGTCGCAACAGCGATGAATGCTGCGCCCCCGTCGGTGACAAGGGTCTCCATCACCCCATGCATTTCCCATTGGCCGTTTAGCCCGACCGCATGAGAAGCGGTGTCCTTAGGGAACACCGCCATTTCCAGGGCCGAGATCGCGCTCTCGCTACTGGGCGCGGCGACCAGCAGGCGCATTGCAAGGATGCAGCGGGTGGCGCAATCGATAGCCAACGTCAGCCATGTGCGAGTACGCTGTACTGCAGCCTTTGACTTAGGCGAAAGTCGGGACCAGAGCCCGGCTTCCACCAGTAAGGTTTGGAGCGAGACGTTGTACTCGTCCATCTCTACCCGCTCCAGGGCACGGATGACGTCAGCTCCTCGGTGGACGAGGGCAAAATGCTGCAATGCCGCTGCTCGGCCGTACCGGCCCGCATACAGCGCAAACGGCGAAAATTTGCCGATCATCCGCTCGAAGGAGCGCCGGCCGATTTGGCGCAGCGGGGGAGCGCCATTTTGCTCGCGCTCGCCATTCTCGTCGACCAGGGCGTCCTTGTAGGTGTCATAGACTTCCGCCTTTTTCGGTCGGTTTAAGCTTACAGCGTTCCATGCGTGCTTAAGCGCGAACTCCCTGCTGTCGCCGTCAGTTCGAGGGATTCTGTTGCCGCTACGATGGTGGCCTTCTCGGAGCGCCATGGGCTCAAGACCGCTGCCCACATAGGCGGTGAGCCAGCGCCGGAGAGATCGCGGCGACGGCGGATCGAAATACTCATTCTTCCGCCCGCACCTGCGAGGCTTGCCGTGCCGGGCTGCTTCAAGGTGCAATAGCTCGGTATGAATGCGCGCAATCGCCCGACTCATTGCTTGGTCGGATCGGGTAACGCTCGCTTCCGAAGCTTCCAGGCGCAGGAAACGCTCGCAGTATTCAAGTCGCCAGAGAATCTTGTGCTGCTCGGAGGCAGGGAGATCGGAGAGAAGCGTCGTGGCGGCCGTCAAACGCTGCCTTGCCTTATTTGGGCCGTACCAGTTGCGATGAACGACGAGTGTCTTCGCAGCTAGCCGATCTTCAATTTCAGCGTGGTCAAGAGAGATCGTGAGGCCTCTATCATCTTGAAAAGGCCTGAAGACGTAGCCGGCCTGGTCTCCCGAGACCGGGGTGAAATCAATGCCGTCAATCTGGACGCGGTCAACCGAAGTGAGCCGATACCGGGTGACAGGACGGGGCAGACGCGTTGCTCTAGTCATAGCCGCACCTCCCTCACTTCGCTGCCGCACGGCGGAGGTAGGTGAGGTAGTCAATCTTTCCGCCCTCCCCTGGCTGCAGTAGACCGTCATCAATGAGGCTGACTACGGCGTTGAAGCCCCGCGCCCCAATTCCTGCACGGGCGACGAGGTCTGCGAGTCTGAAGCTGCCCGGCAGGGTTTCGACAATGGCTCGCATGGCGGCAACATCGGCTTCAATGCGGCAGACACGGCCACGTAGAAGCAGTTGGGCGTTGAACACCCTGTCCCGTGTGATGTGTCGATCGGTCCGCAGCAGGTAGGCGTCAGCAAACCGCGAACCAATTTGGGCGCGGACCAGAGAGAGGGTAGTCTGGATGCCACTGCTTTTGACTTTCGCCTCTGGCTTCACCGCGATCGCGAGCCGTTTTCCATCGACGGTCGTGACTAGGAAGTCGAAGGTATGGCCGCGAGTGCGTCCGTCTGGCGTCATGTAGTGCACCGCCGGCGGCTGGTCGGCGATGTGGCTGACGTCCCGCCTGGCTAGAAGTATTTCCGCCAGCCCGCGCTCGAGGCGGCTTTCGAAGACGAGTTCCCGGCCACTGGCTTGATCGACCAGCGTCCCGCGCACTGAGCCGCGGCCTCGCAGGGGTGGGCGACGGCTCGCCTCCGACGGGCGGGTAGGCCGCCACGGGGTGCCGGTATTGGCATCTCGGTCATGTGCGGCCCGACATAGGGCAGTATCATCCGCAGGCGTCGCCGATAAAACCTCGAGTTCGTCGAAGCCGGCACGGATGTTCAGTAGGTGGCGTAAGATAGCTCGCTGAGACATGAGTCCCCCTTCCGAGCGACGGGAGGTGTCGCTCCGGCTTGCAAAGGACCTCACGATCTGGCATAGAGAGGATGTAACTGCCCTCTACGCAGGGATCGTCGAGATCGGTTAAAGCGGTCAAAGACGTCAGAGACGACATGACCCCACCGTTGGCGCGGTGGGGTTGTTCGTTTCTGACGCCGGCTCTAATGATGACTACATTGGAGAGCCTCCGGGTTGCTTGCACCTTAATATCCGGAGGTCACGCAGGCACGTCCAGTCTTTTTATCTGCTTTGTGAAATGATAGATTAATTTTTTTGGCAAGCATTGTTGCCTTATTCGTTCTTGCGTCACAGTCAGCGCCATCCAATTTTATTATTTAAAGTTGATGTCGTGCGCCATCTTCTTTTGACCGGCATTTCTGTGTTTTGTAGGACCTTCTGAAAACGACGGCGGGCGCGAGTTCCTGCCGGAAAGAATTAGGGCGCGCTCCACAGAGCACGCCGCTCGATTCTGCATTCCGGGACGCCCGGTCCTTCCGGGCCAATCAGCGGGCGTTTATGAGGCGCTGGCAACGCTGCGGTCGCCGAAAGTTTGGTTGAAGATCTCGCGCATCTTGTAAGCCATTGCTTCGCTCTGGCAGTCGATTCGCACCAGAGGCGTTTCGATCGACTTCACCGCCACGTGCAGGGAGAACCGTCTCTTGAATGTCCGGCCACGATCATCGACGCCGGTGTCCCAGTGGATGTCCCAGGAGCGAACGTCGTCAGACTTCAGGAAGCGCGCCGGGTCAAACGGCTCCGCATAGCCGCCGATGTAAATTTTCCGCTCGCCAACAAAGGCAGCAAAAAAGCGCAGGGGACCAAGAGAGTGGCTTGTAAGGCGATAGGAATAGTCGGGCGCCCGCCCCATGCTTTCGGCGATCGCAGCCTCAAGGGCTTCCTGATCTGCTACCCCCTTCTTGTGCGACTTCCATAGGGCATAGAAACCGCAGCCGGCTGCCGCTACTGCCAACCACCAGTACCAAGTCATTATGCCCCCTCTCGATTAGGCGAACCGGCCGACCATGGGCGGGCCGGTCGCGCCTCCGCGGAATCAGCAGCTCCTGCAAAGTAATACGTGACTATAGTCCGTGGTTTGATGCTCCACAAGATGCTCGCCTGTCGCTATGAATGCACAGGCGCTTGTGGCTCGAAATCTGAGGCGGATTCGCGTTGAGAGGCGGCTCTCGCAGGAGAGCCTTGCCGTAGATGCGTCTATCGATCGGACCTATGTGAGCCGTTTGGAACGGGAACTGGAGAATCCAACCGTTGCCGTTCTGGAGCGCTTAGCGAACGCACTAAAGGTCGATATCCGGGAGTTCTTCACCGAGCCAGTCCCTGGCGCTGCACCACCGGAGACCTTGCCGAAGGGGCGGCGGCCTAAGAAGTAGCTGTGGCGGATGGCGATCTCTCGTCGCAAGGCGCACCTGTGCGCCCATTGAGACTCAGCGGCGTTTGCAAATACTGTGACAGGGGAGACTTCCCCCTATCCGCGTATCTTTTCTGATAATTCCGGGAACAAATACCGTAATGCCCCAGCGTAAGGCAGAGCAGCAAAGTGAGCGCCTGGCGAAGCGGCAATACGTTCCTTGAATCCGACTTTACGTTGCCGCCAAGTTCCCTTGCCATCCTCGGCGTCGACTATTGCCTCGGTTCCATAGGCCTTGAGCGCAAAGCCGAATGGAACCAAGAGCTCGCTGTGGCTTTCTGCTACTTGATGGGCTACTTGAATCAGCTTCGTGTAGCGGTAGCCTGCGGGGCGCCCCAGTTTGGCACTCAGCAAGACCGCCACCGCGGTGACGAAAGCCGCATGCTCATCGGGAACCTGAGGAAGCGTTAGCCCACGCTGAGCCGCTTTCCCGACCGTGGCTTCCCAGGATAATAACGACGATTTATCGAGGCCCATTCGGATGTTCTTCTCCGTCCAATAGGAAAAGATCTCCTCCCGTAGAGCCTCATCAAGGCGTTCGGCTTGCCTTTTCGCCGCCTCCTGCACGACTTCAGCGTCCCGGGCATCAAAGTCAAAGAGGAACGCCCGCTGCCCGACCGAGTCGAGGGTCAGCTCATCAAACCCAATCACAGCTTGCTGCCACCGTTCCGCCCTGGCGTCGTCGTCCAGATGGGGCTCCCTATAGTGGCAGCGCAACATGAAGCGCCCCTTTTCCCGAGACAGGCGCCATGTCTCCTCGTCCACGACCAGAATATTGGAGTTGTTCGAGAAAAGGATGTCATCCTCGGTCATCCGCCGATGTTCCGGATCGAACCGCCGGAGGATCCAGACCAGCAGAGCGCCATCTTCAAGATAAAAGGCGCGTCGCCCCCGAACCACGTCAAGGAAAGTGGTGGTCAGTTGCGCCTCGAACGCTATTCGAATGCCATTGTAGACTGCCTGCACGTCAGGTCGCCGAAGGCGGTTGCCTACCTTGGCACGCCATGTTTTTTCAACTGCAACCTCGGAGAAGCCGCCATCGGCCGAAAGGCTTTCAACAATGCGGTTTTTCGTTATTTTGTGAGCATCACTTTCACGGGCCCCATTATATTTCAGTGCCCTAATTGTGTCGTGGTCTAGGTTCGACCTCGTGACCGCCGGGCACGAACCGTCCTCCTCAATGTGCCTAAAGAAGAAGCGCTTCTGTTGAGATGCGCTGAGGCGCACCGCGACTCCGCACAAAGGGCAGACCAAGCGCGGTTTCTTCTCCCTGATGGCATCCGATATGACGTCCCGCAGACCTCCCACAAGTCGATCGTAGCGGCGCCCTTGGATAAGGCGGCGGCTTTCAAATTCGGCACCGCTACGGAGGCTTAGAACTCTTTCAATTTCTGGGGCATCGACCGCAATTGCTGGCTCCGCCGGGTTCCTCATGACATTCCTCGAAACCATCGGGCGGCTCCCCTCTGGTGCGGCAGTTTACCAGGCCAGATCACGCGCTGCGCTTCATGTCGATGAGCGACACCCCCGGGGGGCGCTGAGGGCAGCACAGGCGAGCAACGGCAGCTATAGCCGCAGCGGCGCGCTGTTGCGTCGCTTGGGCCAGGGTATGCCGCGCACCGGCCAAATTATGGTGCGCGGCATAGCAGTGCCGCCTCCCCGGCCCAACCGCCGGGGCCTCATTGAAGCGGTCCGTTCTTGCAGACCTCGTTGCGGTACATGGCTGCCTCCCCGGCCCAACCGCCGGGGCCATTGCACCTCCTGGCCCCATTCACAAACCCTGTCACCTACACACCCCCACCCCCACCCCAACCACCCCCCACACCACCGCCCCCGCCAGCTGTGCCGGCCACCAGGGCAGTGCCAGTCCCAGCATCATCAGCAGCGCCGCCGTGCCCGACAGCGCCAGCAGCGGGCGTCCGACGGGCAGTGCCTGAGCGGCGGGGGCCAGGGTGAGCGCCACCAGGGCGGCGCGGACCAGCGCCGGGTTGGCCGTCGCCCAGCCGGCGGCCAGCAGCATCAGCCCCAGGGCCAGGAACGCCACCACGCCGGGGCGCCAGCGGCCACCACCGGCGGCTGGCAGCAGCGCAGCGCCGAGGGCCACGGCCAGCCAGGCCGACGATGCGGTGCCATAGCGCCAGGCTTCCCACTGCAGCACGCCCGCCGCCACCGCCAGGGCCAGCAGCAGCAGGCCGAGGAACCGCCGCCCTGCCAGCCCCGCCAGCAGCGCCGGCAGGGCGGTGGCCGCGGTCAGCGCCAGCCACAGCGGTGGCTCGGGCAGGAAGGTGATCGCCAGCCGCCCCACCCCCCAGGCGACGATGATCGCCGCGCTCCACCCGATGCCCGCCGGCACCACCCCGCCCCGCGCGGCCACCAGCAGCGGCATGGCGGCCAGGGTGACCTCGTGCAGCAGCCAGGCGTCGGCGCCGAGGGCGGCGGGAACGGTCAGCAGGCCCAGGTGCCACGCCACCCACAGCACGCCGGTCAGCAGCAGCTGAAAACAGGCCAGCAGCAGGAGGACGGGGGAGTCAGCAGATCTTGTCATCGCTCGCATTCGGTCGGCTGAGCATGGGCCAGTAGCGCCACAGCCACAGCAGGAAGGAGCCGGCCCACAGCACCGCCGCCAGGGCGTGCGGCGGTCCCGGCGGGGCGGGCATGAGGCCGAGGTCCGGCCCCACCCGCAGCACCACGGCGGCCACCAGCAGCGCCACGGCGGCCGGCACCGCGCGGGGCAGCATGGTCAGGCGGCGGCCGGTGTGCATCAGCCCGGCGACGGCGAACACGGTCAGCACGGCGAGGCCGAGCCCCCCCATCATCACCAGGTGCAGGGCCGGCGTTTCGGGAAAGGGCGCCCCCAGCCGCGCCAGCCCCATCAGCCCCAGGCCCAGGCCGGCCATCAGGCTCGCCAGGGCCGGGGCCAGCAGGGCGGTGCGGAAGGCTTCGCGGCCGACGAAGACCTCGCCGGTGCGGTCGAGGAAGGCGGCTCCGGCGCCGATCAGCAGGTATCCGGTCACCGCCGGCGACAGCCCCGCCACCGTCCCCGCCAGGGCCACCGCCGCCATTCCCGGCGCCAGGTTGAGGCGCCCCGGATGCGGCCGGTAGGGCGAGGTGGTCTCGGTCGGGTCGAGGATCAGGTTGGTGACCGGCACGGTGATGCGCCCCAGCACCAGCCCCAGCAGCCCGACGTAAACCAGCGCCACCGCCTGCAGCGCCGCCGCCGCCAGCTCCACATCGGCCAGCACGATGGCCGCCTGCAGGGTCACCCCCGCCGCCGCCAGGGCCGACAGCCACAGCACCATGCCGAGCAGCCGGGCACGGCGGCGGCGCACCAGCACCACCAGCACATAGACCGGCAGCGCCACCAGCCACAGGGCATCGGCCACGGCGCCGACCAGGCTCAGCGGCGCCGCCGCCAGCAGGCCGGCCAGCCGCCCCACCGCCCACAGCGCCGCCAGCACGAACAGCGGCCGGCCGCGCAGGCGGTCGATGTTGCTCCATTCCGGCACCGCCGTGGTGACGAAGCCGATGAGGGCGGCGCCGAAGCCGCCGACGAGCATTTCATGGCCGTGCCGCAGGGTCGGCGGCAGCGGCTCGTCGAAGGGCAGCGCGAAGCCGCCGACAATGGCCCACAGCACCGGCCACAGGGCCAGATGCAGGGCCGAGAGGGGGAAGAACAGCCGCAGCCCCTCGTCGCCCAGGATCGGGGCCAGCGCCGCCAGGGTCGGGGTGCGGGTGCGGGGCCGGCGGCGGACGGTCGCGGTCATGCCAGCCGCCTTTCGTCAACGTCGTGGATGTGGCGGAAGACGGGGTCGTCGGCGAGCAGGTCGGCGACCAGCCGGAACAGGTCCATGTCGCTGCGGCCGCCCGGTTCGCCGGGAACCGCCCGCACGCCGAGGATGCCGCGCCCGGACACGTCCATCACGGCGATGCGGTGGGCGATGCGGGCCGCCTCCAGCAGGTCGTGGGTGATGAACAGGGCGGCGAAGCGCATCTGCGCCGACGCCTCGATGACCAGATCCTGCATCCGCCGCTTGAGGGCGACGTCGAGGGCGGTGAAGGGCTCGTCGAAGTACAGGAAGTCAGGCTCCACCACCAGCGCGCGGGCGATGGCGGCGCGCTGGCGCATGCCGCCCGACAGTTCGGCCGGGTATTTGTCGAGATCGCGTGCCTCCAGCGCCACCCGGGCCGCCGCCTGCTCCGCCCGCGCCCGGCGGTCGCGCCGCGACAGGCGCCCGAGCCGCAGCGGATAGGCGATGTTGTCGCGGGCGGTCGCCCACGGCAGCAGGCGCGGTTCCTGGAACACCATGGCGTGGCGGCGGTAGGCGCGGCGGACGCTGCCGCGCACCGGGTCGACCACCCCGGCGGCGATGTGCGCCAGGGTGCTCTTGCCGCAGCCGGACGGCCCGACCAGCGCCACCACCTCGCCGGCGGCCATCGTCAGGTCGACGGCGTCGATGACGGTGCGCCCCAGGTAGGCGTGGCCGACGGCGCGCAGCGTCAGGGCCGGGTCGTCCATGCGACGTCTCCTCAGAAGGCGGCCTTGATGCCCATGTAGAACGAGCGGCCGTCCCCCGGCATGAAGGCCGCCTGATCGGGCCGCGCCTGGTCCACCACCAGCGACGACGAGGCATAGGTCTCGTCGAACAGGTTGCGGGCCTCGCCATAGAGGGTGATGCCGTCGGTCAGCTGGTAATCCGCCCGCAGCGACACGGTGGCATAGGCGTCGCGGTAGAGCGTGTTCATGTTGTCCACTGGCGTGCGGGTGGGCAGCCAATCCAGCTCCGCCCCCACCGCCAGCGCATCGGTGACGGCATAGCGGGCCGACAGGGTGACGACATGCTCGGGCGCCCCGGCCAGGCGGTTGTTGCCGCGCACCGGGTCGTCGTGGAAGCGGAAGTCCTGGTAGGTATAGGCCAGCCGCGCCGTCAGGTCGTCGGTGAGGGCGGCGGTGGCGCCCAGTTCGACGCCGAAGTGGCGGGTATCGTCGGCATTGACGGCACCGAGGGAGGCGCCGGTCTCGTCGCGCAGGCTCAGCAGTTCGTCCTTCACCCACGAATAGTAGGTCACCGCATCCACCGCCACCGGGCCGAGGCGGCCGCGCCAGCCGGCTTCGACGGTGGTCGCGGTCTGGGCGTCCAGGTCGGGGGTGCGGTAGGCCGCCGCAGCCGCCGCCGGAGCGGCCGGATTGGGGCGGCCGGCGCTGCTGTTGGGGGTGCCGTTAACGGTCGCCAGCAGGTCGTCGTGGGTCGGCGGCTCGAAGCTGCGGCTGATGGCGGCGAACACCATGTGATCCGGGTGCGGCCGGTAGGACAGGCCGAGGCTCGGGCTCACCGCGGAATAGGTGCGGTCGTAGCTGGTATCGCCGGCCGGCACGGCGCCATTGGGAAGGCGCACCGACGGGTTCATGGGGCTGTAGGCGGCGGTCGGCCGCAGGGCGGCGCCGAAGGTGTCGGTGCTTTCGCGGGTGGCGTAGGCGTAGGTGACGGCCGGCGACAGGGTCACCTGCTCGCCCAGCGGCAGGTTGAGGCCGGCGTGCAGCGACAGGGTCCGGGCGTCCAGGTCGTTACGGCCGAACAGCGGCCCGCGGGTGCCGCCGAGGTTGAGGTAGTCGCTGCGCTCCGCCGAGCCGACCACGTAGCGGATGCTGGTGTCGACCAGCGGCAGCGGCGCGGCGGCGTCGGGGGCATAGGCATAGCGGGCGACCAGGGTGGCGTCGCCGCCCTCGATCTCGCGCACGCCGGAGGAAATGGGGAAGCGGAAGGCATCGTCGGTGTAGGTGTAGCCGGCGCCGACGTCGATCAGGTGGCTGTCGTAGGTGAAGGAGGTGCGGTTGCCGATGCGGTACTGCTGCGACTCCCGCTGCGGCCGGTCGCGCAGCACGTTGGGGCCGGGCTGACGGGCGACGCCGCCGACCACCACCGGCCCGCGATGCACCGCCTCCGGGTCCGCCTCCAGCAGCGACTTGGGCAGCGGCCCGGCGACATCGAAGCTGAGGTCGGTGAAACCGGCGAAGAAGCGGGTGGAGATGGCATCGCTCAACTCGGCGCCGAGGTTGGCGTCGATGCTGGTGCGGTCGGAGCCGTTGTACTCGCGGTATCCGTCGCGCCGGCTGTGGCCGAGCTGGACCAGCCCGTCGACATCGCCCAGGCGGCCGCCGGCCTGCAAGGTCCCCTTGGCATGACCGAAACTGCCGCCTTCCGCCGTAACCACCACGCCGGGGTCGGAGGTGCCGGTGGGCGACACGAAGTTGATGGCGCCGCCGAGCATGGCCGCCCCCAGGCGGTTGGCGGTATAGCCGCGATAGACCTCGATCACCTCCGCCGTCCGCGGATTGGCGAGGCCGACGATGTAGGAGCCGTCGGCGCGGTTGAGGGGCAGACCGTCCTGCAGGGCGAGCACGCCGCGCTCCACCGGGTTCTGCTGCAGGCCGGAGCCGCGGATCTGCACCCGCGGCTGATCGTTGCCGCCGAAGAAGTCCTGCACCACCACCCCCGGCACCCCCGACAAGGCATCGGAAAGCGTCAGGTCGGCGCGGCCCTCAAGCTCGCCGGCGGTGACCACGGCGGTGCCGCCGGGCAGTGCCTCCAGCACCTCGCGCGAGCGGTCCTCGGGCCGCAGCGCCGTGCCCTCGACGCTGATGGGCGCCAGCTGCACGGTGGCGCCGGGCGTCGCCGACTGGGCCCAGGCCGCCGCCGGCGCCACGGCCGCGGCGAGCCCCGCCAGCAGGGCGGCGTGCGAGACCATGCGCAGGCTTGACAGGTGTCCCTTCATCACATACCCCCTCATAAACGATAGTGAGTCGCATTCTCAATAACGGATACCCCTGCCCTGGCTCCTTGTCTTTGGTCAAGTCGGGGGGACGGCGGGCGCGGAAGGCCGCCGGGTCAGCGCTTGACGCCCCACGGCCGTGCTGCATCGCGCCAGCGCTCGAACTCCGCCCGCACCGGGTGGACCAGCAGGTACTCCACCGCCACCAGCCCGGCGACGGCGATCAGCACCCAGGCCAGGGCCGTGGTGACATCCAGGTTGGAGCGCGCCAGGGCCAGTGCCCCACCGATGCCGCCGGTATTGGCCAGCAGTTCGGCCATCACCGCCACCTTGAAGGCGGTGCCGAGGGAGACGGTGAGGACCGGGAACAGGTAGGCCGAGACATGCCGCAGGCCGAGCGTCCACAGCCGCAGCAGCGGCCCGGCACCGAAGGCCGTCGCCATGTCGTCGAGCTTGCGGTCGCGGGCCATGACGCCTTCCGCCACGCCGACGAAGGTCATGGGCGTCGCCGCCACCAGGATGGTAGTCAGCACCGTGCCGTCGGAGGACCCGAACCAGATCATCGCCAGCACGATCCAGGCAATCGGCGGCACACCCAGCAGGACGGTGACGATGGGACGCATGGCCCGCATGGTCGCGGGCGAATAGCCGGCGGCGAGGCCGGCGGCGGCTCCGGCGGCGGCGGCGAGCAGGAAGCCCTGGGTGGCGCGGCGCACCGTTTCCACCACCAGCGCCTGAGCCTCGGCATCGGCCAGCAGTTCCGCCGCCCGCAACAGGGTGGCGGCCGGGGCCGACAGGATGAAGTCGCCGTACAGCTCGTGCCCGGCCTGCCACGCCGCCGCCACCAGGGCGAGGCCAGTGAGCCCGGCCCAGGCTGACCACAGGAAGCGCCCGGCCCGCGCCAACCGGTCGAGCAGGAGGACTGTCATGGCCGCCGCTCCCGCCTAGAGGTAGAAGCCGGCGGGCGGGATGCCGCCGCCGACGATGCCGGGGTCGGCCTCCGCCAGGCTGGCGAACACCGCCTCCAGCACCGGCTGCGCCTCCCGCGCCGGGGTCGCCACCAGGTTGGAGTGGCGCACGGACTCGGCGATGACCGGCTGCGGCAGGCCGAGGGCGGAGGCGGCGCCGGCGGCGGCCTCCAATGGGGCGGCATTGACCTCCGCCACCGCCGCCGCCAGGGCGGCATGAACCGCCTGCACCACCTGCGGATGGCTGTCCAGGAACCCGCCGGTCACCCCCAGCCCGGCCTGCGGCAGGGCGGGCGGCAGGCCGGTTATGCGGGCCCATTCGGCCTGCAGGTCGATGACCCGGGTCAGGGTGGTGCCGGCCAGCGATGCCCTCAGGATCGCCGCGCTGGCCGCCGGTTCCGGCAGCAAGGCGGCGTCGATGCGGCCGGTGGCGAGCAGTTGCGCCGCCTCCATGGGTGTGCCGGTGAAGCGCAGGTCAAGCTCCGCCTCGGCGATGCCCTCGGCCCGCAGCAGGCGGCGGAAGATCACGTCCGGCGTGTCGTTGCGGAACGGCACCGCCACGCTGCGCCCCTTCAGCGACGCCAGGGTGGTGAGGCTGCCATCGGCCGCCGCGACGTAGAGCAGGCCGTTGGTCAGCACGTTGACCAGCCGCACGTCCATGCCGCGGTTGAACAGGTTGGCCGCCGCCTGGGTCGGCAGCACGAACAGCTGCATGGCGCCCGAGGTGAGGCCGGCGCGCAGCTCGTCGGGGTCGCGCCACGGCTTGAAGGTCACCTTGTCGGCGACGGCGCGCAGGCGGCCGGTGGCGATGGCATGCACGAGCAGGATGGACGGCCCGGCCGGCGGCCCCCACAGGGTGAGGCTCCGCAGCGGCTCTGCCGCCCGCACCCGCGTCACCCCCGGCACCACCGCCGCCGCCCCTGCGGCGGCCAGTCCGGCCAGCACCGTCCGACGGTTCAAGGATACCATTGTTCCACCTCCACCACGGCGACGGCGACGGTGGGCGCCGCGCAAGCCCCTGATTTCTCCGCGGGCTTAGCGCGATTGAGAATTGTTTGCAACTTCTGTCGTGCCAGGAGTTACCCGGCATCAAGACCATACGGCGAAGGTCCGGGACTGTGAGCCGCCCGCGGGACCAACCTCGGCGCTGGCAGAGGCGCGCAAAACAACCGGTCGCGGCATCCGGCATATCCTCTTTTGAATTGAGGGTAAGGGGGCCTCGGCGTATAAAAGGGGGTATACCGAAGCCCCCCGAAGCTCCCGGTGGGCCCTCGACGGTTCTGCTGTCGGACGAAGGCAGGTTGGGGCGCTGGGCATGCACGATGACCACACGCGGATGGACCTGGCGGGCCACCCTGGCCGGCCTGCTGCTGGCTGTTGCCTTCTGCCCTGCCCCCGCCCCTGCGGCAGCGGCGGAGAAGGCCCGGCCGCTGCGCTTCGCGCCCCTGCCCATGGAAGCGCCGGAAACGGTCATCACCCAGGTGCGCCCCATGCTGGCGTATCTGGAGCAGCGCCTGGGCGTCGACATTGAAATCGTCTACAGCACCGATTACGGCGAACTGCTGGACAGGTTCCGGGCCGGCCAGGTGGATCTCGCCTACCTCGGGCCGCTGCCGTACATGACCCTGCGCGACGGCTTCGCCGCCGCCGAGCCGCTGGTCCGCTTCCGGGAAGCCTCCGGCAGTGCCGCCTATACCTGCGCCCTGGTGGCGTGGGGCGATGCCCTTCCCGACCTCGCCCGACTTAACGGCGCCACTCTGGCGCTGCCGCAACCGCTCAGCACCTGCGGCTATCTGTCGACGTCGGCCCTGTTGCGGGCGGCCGGCAGCGACATCGCCGCCACCCGCTGGCGCTACCTCGGCGCCCACGATCTGGTGGCCCTGGCGGTCATCCGCGGCGAGGCGGAGGTCGGCGGCCTCAAGACCGCGATCGCCCGCAAGTATGCCCACCTCGGCCTGCGCATCCTGGCGGAGACGGAGCCGCTGCCCTCCTTCGCCCTCATCGCCAACCGCGACACGGTGGCGGCGGCCCAGCGCGACGGGCTGGTGGCGGCGCTGACCGCCCTCGACCCCGCCGGGTCCGACAAGGACCGCATGGCTCAGTGGGGCGTCAACTTCCGCTACGGCGCCGAGCCGGCCGCCGACGGCGACTACGACGCCCTGCGGGCCATGGGCGGCTGGCACGACATCCCCACTGGCCCCGGCCCCATCATCCCGGAGGGCCGGCGATGAGGCGGGCTGCGGTGACGGTGCTGCCGTTCCTGCTGGCGGGGCTGCTGGCCGCCCTGTTCCTCGACTACGTGCGCGCCGACAAGGAACGCCAGTACCTCGCCCAGTACACCGAGTTCCTGTCCACCGCCTATAGCGCCAGCATCCAGATGTACAGCCTGGCGACCCAGACCGTGTACCAGGAGGTGGTGGCGCGCGACGACATCCTGGCCCTGCTGGCGGAGGGCGCGGCGAGCACCGGCGAGGCCCGCGCCCTCGCCCGCGGCCGGCTGTACCGGGCGCTGTATCCCGCCTACCTGAACCTGGTGGAGAACAACGTCCGTCAGTTCCACTTCGTGCTGGCCGACGGCACCAGCTATCTGCGCATGCACCAGCCCGACCGCGCCGGCGACGAGGTTCTGAGCGTCCGCCCCGCCCTCCGCCTCGCCAATGCCGAGCGGCGGCCGGTGCAGGCGTTCGAAGCCGGCAAGATCATGTCCGGCTTCCGCTTCGCCTATCCCATCGCCTACCACGGCCAGCACCTGGGGGCGGTGGAGATCAGCATTTCCTTCCAGGCCATCCGCGAGGCCATGGCGGCGCTCGACCCGGCGCGGGAGTATGATTTCGTGGTCCGGCGGGCGGTGGTCGCCTCGGTGCTGTTCGACGGGCAGGAGCAGTTGTACACCGAATCCGCCATCCACCCCGAGTTCTGGGTGGAAGACCCGCTGCCGGAGCTGTTTCCCGACGTTCCCGACCTCTCCCCCCTCAGCGGTGCCGCCAACCTCAGCCTGCGCGACGACGACGGCGTCCAGCAGGCGATGAACAGCGGCGACACCTTCACCGTCGGCGCCCGCGCCCAGGGGCGGGATGTGGCCGTGTCCTTCGTGCCGGTGCGGGATCTGACCGGGGAACTGGCCGGCTACGTCATCTCCTACACCCCCACCGAGATCCTGGCGGTGTTCCGGCGCGAGTTCCAGGTGGCGCTGCTGGTGGTCACCCTGGTCCTGGCGCTGACCTTCGCCCTGGTCTGCCGCCTGCTGCGCCAGCGCGCCGCCCTGGCGCAGGAGCGCAACCGGCTGGAGGTCATCACCCAGACCATGGCCGACGGCCTGTACGTGCTTGATGCCGAGGGTCGCGCCACCTTCATCAACGCGGCCGGAACCGGTCTCATCGGCTATGGCGCCGGCGAGGTTCTCGGCCGGTCCATCCACGACCTGATCCACGGCCATGCCGTCTCCGGCGGCTTGCCGCTGGAGGACTGCCCCATCTTCCGCACCGTGCGTTCCGGCCAGGCCTATCAGGGCGAGGAAGTGTTCGTCGGCAAGTCGGGCCGCTCCTTCCCCACCGAGGTCAAGAGCGTGCCGCTGGTGGAGAACGGCGCGGTCCGCGGCACCGTCACCGTGTTCCGCGACATCACCGCCCAGAAGGCGCGCGAGCGGGAGCGGGAAAGCATCATCGCCGCCCTCCGCCACTCCAACGAGGAAATGAGCCGGCTGGCGGAAGTCATGGCCCACCACCTGCAAGAGCCGGTGCGGCGGGTGGTCACCTTCGCCCACCTGCTGCGCCGCCGCATCGGCGAGACCTGCACCGGCGCCGAGGAAACCCACGGCGTCACCTTCGCCAAGCTGGAGGCGGAGGCCATGCAGATGCGCAGTCTCATCCGCGACGTGGAGATCTACCTCGCCGCCGGTCAGCCGCCGCGCCAGGTGGAGCGGGTGGACGCGCGGGCGGTGGCGGAGGAAGAACTGGCCCACCGGGCGGCGGATCTGGAGGCGGTGGGCGCCGAGGCGACGGTGGGCGACCTGCCGGCGGTGAACTTCGACCGCCGCCGCCTGCGCTGCATCTTCGAGGCGCTGATCGACAACGCCATCCGCTACCACCGCCCGGACCGCCCCCTTCGCCTGAGCATCGACGCCCGCATGGACGGCGACCGCGTCGTCTTCCGGGTGGCCGACAACGGCCACGGCATTCCGCCCGAGTTCCGGGAGCGCGTCTTCCGGCTGTTCGAACGCCTGCACCCCGATCCCGGCAGCCGCAGCACCGGCATCGGCCTGTCGCTGGTCCGCCGCCTGATCGAGTGCGGCGGCGGCAACGTGGACGTGGCGGCGGCGGCCGAGGGCGGCGCGGCGGTGGTCTTCGACATCGCCGCCGCCGACCCGGCACCGGCGCAGGCGGAGGCGGTCGCAACCGCCGCCACCGCCGACGCCTGACCCCGCCTCCGCCTCAGTGGCCGCCCATCATCATGCGATACCGCACCTGATCGAACACCACCGCCAGGATCAGCAGCAGGCCGAGCAGCACCATCTGCATGTAGGAACTCACCTGCGACAGGTTCATGCCGTTCTGCACCAGCACGATGAAGAAGGCGCCCAGCACCACGTTCTCCACCCGCCCGATGCCGCCGCGCAGGGAAACGCCGGCGATGACGCAGGCGGCGATGCTCTCCAGGGCGATGGTGCCGCCCAGGTTGGCCTCGCCGCTCTCCACGCGGGCGGTCAGCAGCAGGCCGGTCAGCGAGGCGATCAGCGAGCACAGCACATAGGCGAAGATCTGCGTCCGCCGGGTGTTGATGGCCGACAGGTGGGCCGCCTTGATGTTGCCGCCGACGGCGTAGACATGGGCGCCGATGCGGGTGCGGGCCATGATCACCCACATTACCGCCACCGCCACGGCGGCGACGATCACCGGCACCGGCACGCCCCACAGGCGGCCGAAGCCGAAGGTGTCGGCGAAGGTGAAGGGAATGCCGGAAACCGGCACGCCGCCGGTCAGGAACAGCGAGATGCCGGCGGCGACCGAGCTGACCCCGAGCGTCATGATGAAGGGCGACACGCCGAAGAAGGCGACGCCGACCCCGTTCACCGCCCCGATCACCAGGGCTGCAGCGAAGCCGGCGAAGGCGCCGAGGGCGATCACCAGCCACACCGCGTCGGGAAAGACCGTCGCCAGCGCCACCATGGCCATGGCCGACACCACCGACGTCACGGCGATGGCCGCCCCGACCGACAGGTCGAAGCCGCCGGTGATCAGCACCAGCATCTGGCCCATGGACACCAGCACCAGATAGACCGACTGGCGGGCGACGTTGACCAGGTTGTCGAGGGTGAGGAAGCGGTCGGACAGGCCGCCGAAGATGATCAGCGCGCCCACCAGGAAGAACGGCAGCACGCCAAGGCGGACGAACAGGGCGCGGGCAACCGCCGGCAGGCCGGCGTGGCGCGGCGCGACGGCGGCGCGGTCGGGCGTCGGCGCGTCGGTGACGGGCGTCGCGGTCATGCGGGGACTCCAGGCTGGGCGAAGAAGTGGGACAGCACCGCCGCTTCGGTGGCGGCCTCGCCCTCCAGCTCGGCGGCGATGCGGCCGTGGGCGAAGACCACCAGGCGGTGGGCCAGGTTCATGACTTCCGGCAGGTCGGAGGAGATCACCACCACCGCCTTGCCGGCCTCGGTCAGGTCGCGGATGAGGCCGTAGAGGCTGGCACGGGCGCCCATGTCCACCCCCACCGTCGGCTCGTCGAAGATGTAGAGGTCGTAGTCGCCGCCGAGGCCGCGGCCGAACAGGGTCTTCTGCTGGTTGCCGCCCGACAGCTGCGCCACCAGCCGACCGCGGTAGGCCGGCGGCAGGTCCACCCGTTCCGCCACCGCCTCGGCACGGGCGCGGATGCGGCGCCACGGCAGCAGTCCGGCGCGGCCGGCGCCTTCCTCCCCCCCGGCCAGGATGCCGTGGGCGAGGTTGTCGCGGGCGGTGAAGGCCAGCTGCAGGCCCTCGGTCTTGCGGTCGGCGGTGAGGTAGTAGGCGCCGGCCGCCATCATGGCCCGCGTCGGCTGCCCGGTCATGTCGCGCCCGCCCAGGCGGACGCGGCCGCCGCGCACCGGCAGCAGGCCCATGACGGCGCGGAAGCTGCGCGACTTGCCGGAGCCGACCAGCCCCGCCACCCCCAGCACCTCGCCCCGCCGCACCTCCAGGTCGACGCCGTGGACGCCCCAGGCGTGCAGGCCGGTGACGCTCAGCAGCACCTCGCCGGGGCGGCGGGCGATGACGGGATAGACCTCGGCGATGGCGCGGCCGGCCATCATCTCCACCAGGTGCGCCTCCGACGTCTCCGCCATGGCGACGGTGCCGATGCGGGCGCCGTCGCGCAGCACCGTCACCCGGTCGGCGATGCGGGCGAATTCCTGCATGCGGTGGGAGATGTAGATGATGCCGACACCGCGCGCCTTCATGCGCAGGATGACGTCGAACAGGTGGTCCACCTCGCGGTCGGTGAGCGAGGCGGTGGGCTCGTCGAGGATGAGGATGCCGACGTCGCGGTGCAGCGCCTTGGCGATTTCCACCATCTGCTGCTCGGCGCGGCTCAGGCTGGCGACGCGGCGCTGCGGGTCGATGGCGAAGCCCAGCCGGGCGAACAGGTCGGTGGCCTTGCGCACCATGGCGGCGCGGTCGATGAAGGGGCCGCGCCGCGGCTCGTCGCCGAGGAACAGGTTCTCGGCCACGGTCAGCGTCGGCACCAGGGAAAATTCCTGGAACACGGCGGCAATGCCCGCCGCCCGCGCATCGGCGACGGAGGCGAACTGCACCGCCTGCCCGCGCACCCGGATTTCACCGGACGACGGCTGCGAGGCACCGGCCAGCATGGAAATGAGGGTCGACTTGCCGGCACCGTTCTCGCCGAACAGCACATGGACCTCGCCGGAACGCAGGTCGAAATCCACCGCGTTCAGGGCGACCACGCCGGGGTAGCGCTTGGTCAGCGCCACCGTCTCGACCAGAGGGGTCTGGGTCATGAAGGAACCCCACAGTCTGAAGAACGAATACGTCAGGGCAGGTGCGGAACGGCCCGCCGGGCGCGGCAGGGGGAGGGAGACACGCCCGGCGGGGTCCGCCCGCCGCGGATCAGGGCACCCGGAAGACCGGCGTGTAGTTTTCCGGCGGCAGGATGGTCTCGCGGGCGACGGAGCCGATGTTGTCCTTCGACACCACGAAGATCTTCGGCCCGACGTGCTTCACCACCTCCTGGTTCTCCAGCAGGCGCACCGCCTGGTCGACGGCGATGCGGCCCTGGATGACCATGGAATCGGCCGGCGCCGCCTCGATGAAGCCGCGCTGGATGCCCTGGTAGACGCCCGGCGTCATGTAGAAGGCGAGCAGGCCGATCCTGTCGGTCAGGCCGCGTTCGCGCAGCAGGCCCTGGGCGGCCTCGGCAGTGACGGCGGTGCCGGCGATGTAGCGGACGTCAGGGGTGGCCTGCAGCACGTCCTCCACCAGCCGCAGCTGGGCTTCCTTGCCGGTGTCGCCGTAGCGCGGTTCCAGCACCTGCACCGCCGAGCCGGCGACCGCCTCCATGAAGCCCTGGTGCGCCGCTTCCACCCAGCCGGCGCCGGCCGGGCCGGGGAACCAGCCCACTTTCACCGGCTCGCTGCCCGCCGGGTGCTTGGCGGCGAGGTAGCGGCCCGCCTCGCTGCCCATGGTGTGGAAGGACACCAGCGACTTGGCCGACAGCTCCGGCGAGGAAATGCCGTTGATGACGTCGATGACCGGGATGTTCTTGGCGCGCACCTCGCGCACCACGTTGTTCAGGCCGTCGAGGGAGATGGCGCCGATGATGACGGCGTCGGCGCCGCGGGCGACGCAGTTCTCGATCTGGCTGATCTGGGTGTTCAGCTCGGTATAGCCGCCGGCCTCCACCAGCGTCATCTTGACGCCCTGGCGCTTGGCTTCCTCGGCGACGCCGTAGTTCACGCCAAGCCAGTAGGCGTCCTTCATGTGCGGGAAGGAGACGCAGATGTCCCAATCCTTCGACGCCTTGGCCAGCGGCGAGTAGTCGACCGGGCGCACCTCGCCGTCGGCGGCGAAGGCGGGAACGGTTTCCTGGGCCGGGTACGGGAACCAGTCGGCGGCAAGGGCGCCGCCGGTCAGGGCCGTCGTCAGCGTCAGGGCAAGCGCAAGGGTTTTCATGTGGTGCCTCCACTGTCCTGTAGGTCTGTTCTGTCGTTTCTTGTGATCGTGCCCGCCGGTCGTTGAGCGCCGGCGGGCGGGCGCCCCGGCTTACGCCAGGGCGTCGCGCACCTTCGCCAGCAGGGCGGCGCGGTCGTGGCGGGCCTTCAGCGCCGCATCCATGTCGACCCGCACGAAGCGGACCGGTGTATGCGGCTGCAACTGCCCGATCAGGTCCATGTCGGCCGAGATCACGGCGCCGAGGGTGAAGTAGCCGCCGCCCGACACCGCATCGCGGTGCAGGACGATGGGCTCCGACCCGCCCGGCACCTGGATGGAGCCGTAGGAATAGCAGCCGTCGACGATGTTGGAGGGGTCCGATCCGGCGCCGAAGGGCTGCTCGCGCGGCTCGAACTCGATGGGGCGGCCGCCGCGGAAGCGGTAGCCCATGCGGTCGGCCTCCGGCGCCACCTTCCACTCGTCGTCGAAGAAGTTGCGGCCGGCCTGTTCGGTGATGAGGCGCCAGAACAGCCCCGGCAGCACCCGCAGTTCCGCCGGCGAGCCCGGCAGGCGGCGCAGGGCCGGTGCCAGGGTGCGGCCTTCCTTCACCGCGCCGCCGCGGCCGAGCGGCACCACATCCCCCACCGCCAGGGCGCGGCCGTGATAGCCGCCGAGGGCGCCGATGGCGTAGGTGGAGCGGCTGCCGAGGGCCGGCGGCGTGTCGATGCCGCCGGAGATGGCGATGTAGGCCCGCGCACCGCCGCGCAGGTAGTCGAAGGTGAGCGTCTGGCCGGCCTTTACCCGGAAGGCGGTCCAGGTCTCCACATGCTGGCCGTCGACGCGCGGCGGCATGTCGGCGCCGGTGACGGCGACCGTGCAGTCGACCTCGAACTCCAGCTGCGGCCCCATGAACACCGCTTCCAGGCCGGCGGCGCCTTCGTCGTTGCCGACCAGCAGGTTGGCGGCGCGCAGCGCGAAGCGGTCCATGGCGCCGGACATGGGAATGCCGAGGTGGAAGTAGCCGGGGCGGCCAAGATCCTGCACCGTCGTCAGCAGGCCCGGAGAAATGACCTTAAACGCCATAGAGAGCCTCCATCAGCCGCGCGTTGGTGCCGTCCATGTCCGCCTTGAAGGCGTCGAGGTCGAAGGTGACCTCACGGATGCGCGGCTCGTACCGCCCGGCCGCCACGTCGGCGGTGATGGCGTCGTATTCGGCCGCGTCGATGGGCTTCCACTTCACGATGTCGCCGGGGCGGAAGAACACCATGAAGTCCCGCAGGTGGGCGACGGTCTGGGTCGGGTCGTAGATCGGCACCGGAGTGATGCCGAACATCTGGTAGCCGCCGGCCCCGCGCACCGAGTAGATGCAGGCAAAGCAGCCGCCGTGGCCGATGGTCTGCTTCGGCGTGTCGGTGCGCGGCCGCAGGTATTTCGGCACCTGGATCTGCTTGTCGCGGTCGACCAGCTGATACAGGAACGGCAGCCCGGCGACGAAGCCGACCATGGAGACGAACCACGGGCTGGCGTGGTGGGCGGTGATGAAGTCGTCCACCGTGGCATAGCCGTTGATGCGCGCCGCGTAATCCAGGTCCGTCCCGCTCGGGTCCTGGTGACGTTCGCGGAAGCGCATCAGGGTGTCGTGCGTCCACGGGTCGCGGTAGAACACCGGCACTTCGATGATGCGGGTGCGGATCCGCTTCTCGCCCGCCTCGGCGGCGTGTTCCAGGGCCTGCAGCTCGGCCAGCAGGGCGTCGGGGGCGATGCGGTCGGGGTCGAACTTGACCTGGAAGCTGGCGTTGGCCGGGCACACCTCGGTCACGCCGGCAATGTTGGCGGCCCGTACCGCCTCGGTCATGGACAGGCTCTTGAAGAAGGCGTCCAGCGACATTTCTTCGTCCATTTCGACGAAGATGTGCTCATCGCCTCCGAACGAGTAACGAGTCTTCATCCGGTCCTCCCTATTCGGCAGCCAGGCTGCGGCCCGCAAGCCAGGGTTCGAGGAACTGGGTATGGAAGTCGCCGGCCCGCACCGCCGGATCGGCGGCCAGGGCGACGTGCAGCGGGGCGGTGGTCTTCACCCCGTCCACCCGCAGGTCGCGCAGCGCCGCCGCCAGCCGGTCGATGGCCGCCGCGCGGTCGGGGCCGTGGACGATCAGCTTGCCGAGCAGCGAGTCATAGAAGGGCGGGATGGCATAGCCCTCGTAGATCATGCCGTCGAAGCGCAGGCCCTCCCCTTCCGGGATGGAGAGCGCCCCGACCACGCCGGGGAACGGCATGAAGTTGTTGGCCGGGTCTTCGGCGTTGATGCGCACCTCCACCGCATGGCCGGTGAGGCGGATGTCCTCCTGCCGCAACGACAGCGGGGCGCCGCCGGCGACCCGGATCATCTCGGCGATCAGGTCGACGCCGGTCACCATCTCGGTCACCGGGTGCTCCACCTGGATGCGGGTGTTCATCTCGATGAAGAAGAAGGCGCCCGTCGCCGGCTCGTAGAGGTATTCCAGCGTGCCGGCGCCGCGGTAGCCGACGCTTTCCGCCAGGGCGACGGCGGAGCGGCACAGCTCGGCCCGGGTGGCATCGTCCAGGCAGGCGGCGGGCGCTTCCTCCCACACCTTCTGGCGGCGGCGCTGGAGGGAGCATTCGCGCTCGAAGCAATGGACGGCGCGGCTGCCGTCGCCGACGATCTGCACCTCGATGTGGCGGGCATCGCGCACCACCCGCTCCAGATAGAAACCACCGTCGCCGAAGGCGGCCTGTGCTTCGGCCTGGGCCTGCGGCACCAGCCGGCGCAGGTCGTCGGCGCTGTCGGCGACGCGGATGCCGCGCCCGCCGCCGCCGGCGGCGGCCTTGATCATCACCGGGTAGCCGATGGCCTCGGCCGCTTCCACCGCCGCCGCCACGTCGGCCAGACGGCCGTCGGAGCCCGGCACCACCGGCACGCCGGCGGCGATGGCGGCGGCGCGGGCGGCGGCCTTGTCGCCCATGGTGCGGATGGTGTCGGGCGACGGACCGACGAAGATCATGCCGGCCGCCTCCACCGCCTCGGCGAAGGCGGCGTTTTCGGCCAGGAAGCCGTAACCGGGGTGGACGGCATCGCAGCCGGCGTCGCGGGCGGCACCGACCACGGCGTCGATGTTGAGGTAGGAGTGCCTGGCGGCGGCGGGGCCGATGCAGACGGCGCGGTCGGCCAGGCGCACGGCGAGCATCTCGGCATCGGCCTCGGAATGGGCCTGCACCGTCTCGATCCCCAGCGCCTTGGCGGAACGCACCACCCGCACGGCGATTTCGCCGCGGTTGGCGATGAACAGCCGACGGATCGCCATCGGCCTCACCCTTCCAGCTCGGCCAGGACGGCGCCGGCGGTGACCGGCTGCTCGTTCTCCACCAGGAAGCGGGCGATGGTGCCGGCGGCGTCCGCCTTCACTTCCATGAAGGACTTCATCACCTCCACCAGACCGATGACGTCGCCGACGGCAACCGCATCGCCTTCCTTCTTGAACGGCGGTTCGCCGGGGGCGGCGGCGCGGTAGAAGGTGCCGGGCAGCGGGGAACGGATCTCGGGCATCGGGGGTCTCTCCCTTGTTGTGCGACTGTCCCTGTTCGATACGTGTGCGGCGGCGGCGGTCAGCGACTGCCACCGGCCTGGGCCACCACCTCCGCCGCCGGCGCGATGCGGATGCCGTTGTCGATCAGCGCCGCCCGCAGGGTGGTGCCGATGCGCAGGGCGCCGGGGGTGTCGGAGTGGAAGCAGATGGAGTCGAATTCGATATCGATGTCGTCGCCCTCCACCGTGCGGACCTTGCCCTCCAGGCAGGCGCGGACGCACTTGTCGGCGACCTCCTGCGGATCGAGCGGCCGCATGCGGCGGGCGAAGACGATGGAGCCGCTGCGGTCGTAGTCGCGGTCGGCGTAGAACTCGCGCACCACCGGCAGGCCGGCGGCACGAGCGACGGCATAGGTCTTCGAGACGTCCATGCAGAACAGCAGGGTCTCCGGGCTCGACTTCAGCAGCGCCTCGACCAGCTGTTCCGACAGCGTCTCGTCGCGCGCCACTTCCATGTACAGGGCGCCGTGCGGCTTGACGTGCTGCAGCCGCACGCCGTGACGGCGGGCGAACTCACGCAGGGCGCCCAGCTGGTAGAGGATGTCGTTGACCAGTTCCTCCGGCCGCGCCTGGATGACCCGCCGGCCGAAGCCCTGCAGGTCGCGGAAGCCGGGATGGGCGCCGAGGGCGACGCCGCGCTCCACCGCCAGCCGCACCACGCGGTCCATCAGGTTGGGGTCGCCGGCATGGAAGCCGGTGGCGACGTTGGCGGAGCTGATGAGGTCCATGAGGTCGTCGTCGGAGGCCTCCAGCGTCCACTGGCCGAAGCCTTCGCCGAGGTCACAGTTCAGATCGACGAGTCTGGCTGCCACGGTCCGTTTCTCCCTTGTTCAGGCGGGGGCGGCGGGCGTCGCGCCGGCCCTTGCTTCACCATCAAGGCTGCGGGACCGACCCCGCTTTGACAAATTTTATTTTCGGCTGCACCATTATCTGAAAAACTTGATTGCTGGCGATGAGGCAGCGGGCGCAACACCCTGTCTTTCCGCCAGCCGATCACCCCGCCTGCCCAATTTCTCGGCGCCTAATCAGATTTTGTCGCCTTACCCGTTCACAAAAACAGATAGAGCAAGCAGCCGATGTCGCTCAACTTTCGCCACGTCAAGTATTTCGTTGCGACGGCAAATCTTGGTCAGGTGTCGCGGGCGGCCAAGGAACTGTCCATCTCGCAGTCGGCCATAACCGCCGCCATCAAGGACCTGGAGACGGAAATCGGCGTGCGCCTGTTCGACCGCACCGCCCAGGGCATGCACCTGACGGAAGCCGGCCGCCGCTTCCTCGCCTCGGCCCACCGCATCCTGGCGAGCGTGGAGGAAGCGCTGCACCTGGACACCGGCGCCCACGACGTTGCCGGCACCCTGTCGGTGGCGGCCAGCTACACGGTCCTCGGCTACTTCCTGCCGCAGCACCTGGAGCGGCTGGAGCGCCGCTATCCCGACCTGCGCATCCAGCTGTACGAACTCAGCCGCGAGATGATCGAGGACGGGCTGGTCACCAACCGCTTCGACATGGCGGTGGTGCTGACCTCCAACATCGCCAACCCGGAAATCGCCACCGAAACGCTGATGAGCAGCCAGCGCCGCCTGTGGCTGCCCTCCGGCCATCCGCTGCTGGAGCGCGACTCGGTGGGGCTGAAGGATGTGGCGGAACAACCCTACATCATGCTGACGGTGGACGAGGCGGCGCATACGGCGTTGCGCTATTGGAACACCACCCCCTATCAGCCGCAGATCCGCCTGCGCACCTCGTCCATCGAGGCGGTGCGGTCCATGGTCGCCAACGGCCAGGGGGTGACCATCCTGTCGGACATGGTCTATCGCCCGTGGTCGCTGGAAGGCCGCCGCATCGAGACGGCGGTGCTGGCCCAGCCGGTGCCGCCCATGAACGTCGGCCTTGCCTGGCGGCAGGGGGTGGAGCTGACGCCGGCCATGCGGCTGTTCCGCACCTACTTCAGCAGCGTCTACCAGACCCCGGTGAGCCAGGTGGTGGCATGACAGGACGGCGGCGGCGACCGAAACCGCCGCCACCGCATCCATCCTGTCTGATGGCTGGCCCTATGTGCTCCGGCCCGGAGCCGGCGCGGCCTGACCGGCGGGCTTCTCCTGTCCGGCGGCGCTGTCCTTCGGCCGCCGCCGGCGGCGCAGCAGCGCCGCCAGTTCGCCGACGATGCCGCGGCGGAACAGCAGCACGCAGACCACGAAGATGACGCCCTGCACGATGGTGGTCAGCGCCCCCACCTGCGCCAGATAGTTCTGCATGCTGACCACCACGGCGGCGCCGACGATGGGGCCGAGCATGGTGCCCATGCCGCCGAGGATGGTCATCAGCACCACCTCGCCCGACATCTGCCACTGCACGTCGGTCAGCGACGCCAGCTGGAACACCAGCACCTTGGTCGACCCGGCCAGCCCCGACAGCCCCGCCGACAGCACGAAGGCGATCAGCTTGTAGCGGTCGGTGTCGTAGCCAAGCGAGATGGCGCGCGGCTCGTTCTCGCGGATGGACTTCAGGATCTGGCCGAAGGGCGAATGCACCGTGCGGTAGACGATGAAGACGCCAATCAGGAATACCGCCAGCACGAAGTAATAGATCGACAGGTTGGACTGAATGTCGATCAGCCCGAGCAGCGGCCGGCGCGGCACCCCCTGGATGCCGTCCTCGCCGTGGGTGAAGGGGGCCTGCAGCGACACGAAGAACACCATCTGCGCCAGCGCCAGCGTCACCATGGCGAAATAGATGCCCTGGCGGCGGATGGCGATGAGGCCGAAGGCAAGCCCGAGGCCGGCGCCGACGGCAATGCCGGTCAGCAGGGCGAATTCCGGCCCGAGGCCCCACTCCTTGGTCACATGGGCGCCGCAGTAGGCGGCGAAGCCGAAGAAGGCGGCATGGCCGAAGGACAGCAGCCCGACATAGCCGAGCAACAGGTTGAAGGCGGCCGCGAACAGGGCGAAGCACAGCACCTTGGCCAGGAACACCGGGTAGACCACCAGCGGCGCCACCGCCAGCGCCACCAGCCCGAGCGCGAGCCACAGGCCCTTGTGCGTCATGACGGACGGCATCATGCAGTCCTCCCGAACAGGCCGGCCGGCTTGACGATCAGCACGATGGCCATGATGACGAAGATGACGACGCTCGACGCCTCGGGCCAGAACACCCGCGTCAGCCCCTCAAACACCCCCAGCATGAAGCCGGAGACGATGGCGCCGAGGATCGACCCCATGCCGCCGATGACGACGACGGCGAAGACGACGATGATCAGGTGCGAGCCCATGATCGGATTGACCGAGTAGATCGGCGCCGCCAGCACCCCGGCGAAGGCGGCCAGCGCCACGCCGAAGCCGTAGGTCAGCGTCACCAGCAGCGACACGTTGACCCCGAAGGCGCGGACGAGGTCGGGGTTTTCCGTCGCCGCCCGCATCAGCGCGCCGAGCTTGGTGCGCTCGATGATCAGCCAGGTGGCGAGGCACATCACCAGCGAGGCGACGATCACCCAGGCGCGGTACTTGGGCAGGAACATGAAGCCGAGGTTGATGCCGCCCGACAGCGACGCCGGCAGCTGATAGGGCTGGCCGGAGATGCCGTAGATCTGGCGGAAGGTGCCCTCGATCACCAGCGCCAGGCCGAAGGTCAGCAGCAGGCCATAAAGGTGGTCGAGGTTGTAGAGCCGCTTGAGCAGCGTGCGCTCGATGACGACGCCGAAGGCGCCGACCACGAGGGGAGCAAGGATCAACGACGGCCAGTACCCGATCCCCAGGTACTGCATGGCCAGCCAGGCGACGAACGCGCCCAGCATGTAGAAGGCGCCGTGGGCGAAGTTGATGATGTTGAGCAGCCCGAAGATCAAGGCCAGCCCCAGACTCAGCACGGCATAGAAGGCGCCGTTGATGAGCCCGAGCAGCAGCTGCCCCATGAGCACGGGCATGGGTACGCCCAGAAAGTCGATCATGTCTCGCTCCCCTCGTGCATGATGCTGCCGGTTACTGCTTCACGAGGTAGCAGGTGCTTTCCGACAGGGGCATGAAGGCCTGGTCGCCGGGGATGTCGGACAGGATCTTGTAGTAGTCCCACGGCCCTTCGGACTCGTCGGGGGTCTTCACCTGCACCAGCTTCATGTTGTGGACCATGCGGCCGTCGGCGCGGATCTGGCCGTTCTTGGCGAACATGTCGTTGACCGGCAGTTCCTTCATCTGGTCGACCACCGCCTTGCCGTCGTCGCTGCCGATGGCGTCGATGGCCTTCAGGTAGTGGGCGACCGCCGAATAGACGCCGGCCTGCACCATGGTCGGCCGCTTGCCGCCGTGACGCTCGGCGAAGCGGTCGGCCCAGGCGCGGGAGTCCTCGTCCTGGTCCCAGTACCAGCCGGTGGTGATGGTCAGGCCCTGGGTGGATTCCAGGCCCAGCGAATGCACGTCGGTCAGGAACACCAGCAGGCCGGCGATGCGCTGGCCGCTCTGGGTGATGCCGAATTCCTGCGCCTGCTTCAGGGCGTTGACGAAGTCGCCGCCGGTGTTGGCAAAGGCGATGACGTCGGCGCCCGAACCCTGGGCCTGCAGCAGGTAGCTGGAGAAGTCATTGTTCGGGAACGGCGCCCGCACGCTGCCCACCACCTCGCCGCCGGCCGCCTTCACCGCCTTGCTGGTGTTTTCCTCCAGGCTGTGGCCGAAGGCGTAGTCGGCGGTGATGAAGAACCACTTCTTGGCGCCCTGCTCCACCAGCGCCCGGCCGGTGCCGTTGGCGAGGGCATAGGTGTCGTAGGTCCAGTGGACGCCGGTGGGCGAGCACTTCTCGTTGGTCAGCGCCGTGGTGGCGGCGGTGGAATTGAGGTGGACCTTGCCCTTGTCCTTGGTCACTTCCTGCACCGCCAGGGCGGCGGCGGAATTGCCGACGTCGACCACCACGTCCACCTTGTCGGCGTCGATCCACTGGCGGGCGACGTTGGCGGCGATGTCGGCCTTGTTCTGGTGGTCGGCGGAAATCACCTGGATCGGCGTGTCGCCGATCTTGCCGCCGAAGTCCTCCACCGCCATGCGGGCGGCCAGGACCGAGCCTTCGCCCGCCAGGTCGGCATAGACCCCCGACATGTCGTCAAGCACGCCGATCTTCACCACCCCGTCGGAAATCTCCGCCTGGGCGGCGCCGGCCAGGGCGGTGGAGGCGATGCCGGCCAGCAGGGCCGTCTTCAACTTGGTCATTCGGTTTCTCCCTGGTGTGTTCAGCGGGGCCGCCCGGGCGGCCACCACGGTCAGACGCCGAGGTAGGTCTTGAGCTTCTCGCGGCTCGCTTCGACCTCGGCGCGGGTGATCATGTCGATGACGTGGCCGTGCTCGACCACGTAGTGGCGGTCGGCCACGCCGGCGGCGAAGCGGAAGTTCTGCTCCACCAGCAGGATGGTGAACCCGCGGTCGCGCAGGGTGCGGATGACCTGCCCGATCTGCTCGACGATGACCGGGGCGAGGCCCTCCGTCGGTTCGTCGAGCAGCAGCATGGTCGCCCCGGTGCGCAGGATGCGGGCGATGGCCAGCATCTGCTGCTCGCCACCCGACAGCTTGGTGCCCTGGCTGCGGCCGCGTTCCCGCAGGATGGGGAACAGGCCGTAGACTTCTTCAAGGCTCATGCCGCCGCCGCGGATCACCGGCGGCAGGGTCAGGTTCTCGGTGACGTCGAGGGAGGCGAAGATGCCGCGCTCCTCCGGGCAGAAGGCCAGCCCGAGCCGTGCCACCTGATTGGCCTGCAGGCCGATGGTCTCGCGCCCGTCGAAGGTCACCGATCCCTGGCGCTGGCGAACCAGCCCCATGATGGAGCGCATGGTGGTGGTCTTGCCGGCGCCGTTGCGGCCGAGCAGCGTGACCACCTCTCCCTTGCCGACCTCGAAGGCCATGCCGTGCAGGATGTGGCTTTCGCCGTACCAGGCCTGGAGGTCGCGGACGGTCAGCAGGGCGTCATTCATGCTCGCTTCCCATGTAGGCGGTGATGACTTCGCGGTTGGACGAAATCTCGGCATAGGTGCCCTCGGCCAGCACCTGACCGCGCTGGAGCACGGTGATGGTGTCCGACAGGTCGGCGACCACGTTGATGTTGTGCTCCACCATCAGCACGGTGCGGCCCTGCGCCACCCGGCGGATGAGGGCGGCGGTGCGCTGGATGTCCTCGCTGCCCATGCCGGCCATGGGCTCGTCCAGCAGCATGACTTCCGGCTCCAGCGCCATGGTGGTGGCCAGTTCCAGGCTGCGCTTGCGGCCGTAGGGCAGTTCGGCGGCGAAGCTGTCCTCGAACTCCGCCAGGCCGACGTCGGCGATCAGTTCCCGCGCGCGGTCGTTCAGGCTGTCCAGGCAGCGGTCGGAGCGCCAGAACTGGTAGCTGTTGCCCATCTTGCGCTGCAGGGCGACGCGCAGGTTCTCCAGCACCGTCAGATGCGGGAACACCGACGAGATCTGGAAGCTGCGCACCATGCCCATGCGCGCCACATGGGCCGGCCTGGCACGGGTGACGTCGCGGCCATTGAGCAGGATCTGGCCGCTGCTGGGCTGCAGGAACTTGGTGATCAGGTTGAAGCAGGTGGTCTTGCCGGCCCCGTTCGGCCCGATGAGGGCATGAATGGTGTGCCGCCGCACCCGCAGGTTCACCCCGGAGACCGCCAGGAAGCCGCGGAACGACTTGGACATGTCGCGGGTTTCGATGACGTAGTCGTCATGGGCTGCCATCGGTTTCACTCCCACCCCATCAGCGTGTGGCTCTGTTCGCGCATGAACTGCGGCACGTACCACGGCCCGAGGCCGCCCTTGCCGGTAAGGCCGGAGCCCTTCCAGCCGCAGAAGGTCTGGATGCCGGGCCAGGCGCCGGTGGTGGCGCCGCTTGGCCGGTTGGCGTAGAGCACGCCGGCCTCCGCCGTCGCCAGGAACTGCTCGATCTCCGCCAGCTCGCGGCTGTAGAGGCCGGCGGTCAGGCCGTAGCGGACGGCATTGCCGGCGGCGATGGCGGCATCCAGGTCGATGAAGCGGCGCACCGTGAGGACCGGCAGGAACAGCTCGTCCCGGTGCAGCCGGTGGTCGTCCGGCAGGCCGGCGATCACCGTCGGCCGCACGTAGCAGCCGCCGTCGTACACCCCGCCGCGCAGCACGTCGCCGCCGCAGAGGATGGTGCCGTCGGCGCGGCCGGCGGCGCAGGCCTCATCGAACCGGCGCAGCGCCGCCTCGTTGATGAGCGGCCCCATGAAGACGCCGGCGTCCTCCGGGTTGCCGACGGTCAGCGCCTCGGTCGCCGCCGTCAGGCGCTCCAGGAAGGCATCGTGCACGGCGTCGGCGACGAAGACAGTCGACAGGGCGCTGCACTTCTGCCCCTGCAACCCGAAGGCGGAGCGCACCACGCCGGCCACCGCCACATCAAGATCGGCGGAGGCGGTGACATAGGCCGGGTTCTTGCCGCCCATTTCGGCCAGCACCGGCCGCGCCTGCGGGCCGGCGGCGAAGCGGCGGAAGATGTCCATGCCGACGGCGTGCGATCCGGTGAAGGCGACGCCGTCGATGCCGGGGTGGGTGAGCATCGCCTCCCCCGTCGCCGCACCGCCGCACAGCAGGTTGAGCACGCCGTCCGGCAGGCCGCCGGCGACGAAGCACTCGACGATCAGCCGGCCGGTCAGGCCGGCCAGCGGGCTCGGCTTGTAGACCACCGTGTTGCCGCCGACCATGGCGGCGGTCATCATGCCGGTCGACAGCGCCACCGGGAAGTTGAACGGGGCGATCACCGCGAAGACGCCGTAGGGGCGCAGCACGCAGCGGGTCGCCTCGTGGGGGAAGGCGCGCTGCATGGGCCGGTCGAAGCCGTCGGCGCGCTCCATCTCGTCGCAGTAGTAGCGGATGAGGTCGATGGCTTCCTCCACCTCGCCCACCGCTTCCAGGCGCGACTTGCCGACTTCCAGCAGGGCGGCGGCGGAAAGCTCGTACTTGCGCCGCTCCATGGCGACGGCGCCCTGGCGCAGGATGGCGAGGCGTTCCGCCCACGGCCGCCGGCCCCAGTCGCGTCCGGCCTCGGCGGCGGCGGTCACCGCCCGGTCGACGGCGCCGGCACCGGCGGCGGTGAAGCGGCCGAGCAGCAGGGCGCGGTCGATGGGGCTGGCGGCGTCGTAGGCCTCGCCGTCGCTGTCGTCGTCGGCGCCGCCGATGCGGTTCGGCTGCGCCCGCCCGAGCAGGTGGCGGCGCACGGCCGGCAGCACCGCGTCCAGGTGGGCATGGACGGCGGAGAAGTCCTCTCCGGTATTGGAATAGGTCACGCGCGGCAGCGCGGGCCGGGTCACCGGCATGGTCATGGAGTGCCTCCCTTGGGGCCGGACGCCTTCAGGCGCCTCTTGTTGGCGGTGGGTGTCAGGCGGTGGCGGTCTTGTGGCGCTGGGCCATCCAGATGCTGAGAAGGAACTGGTCGGCGTCGGCGTGGGCGAGGTGCGGCGCCTCCACCTGGGCGGCGATGGCGCGCTTGGTCATGCGCAGCACCGGCGCCGGCACCGCCGCCGCCTCGGTCGCGAGGCGCAGGGCTTCGGCCACGGCGGCGCCATCCTCGACCACCGCATCGGCAAGGCCCCAGGCCTCGGCGGTGGCGGCGTCGATCTGCAGGTCGGTGAACAGCGCCCGCTTGGCCCGCGCCGGCCCGACCAGCGCCACCAGACGCGGCAGGGTGCCCCAGGCGAGGTTGAAGCCGAGGCGGGCCTCCGGCAGCCGCATGCGGGCGCTGCGGGCCATCACCCGCCAGTCGAGCGCCTGCGCCAGCACCGCGCCGCCGCCGATGGCGGCCCCTTCGACGGCGGCGATGGTCAGTTGCGGCAGCGCCGCCCAGGCCTCGCACAGCGCCTTGCCCTGTTCGGCGGCGGCCAGCGGGGCCGGCGACAGGGTTTCATCGGGCGCGCCCCACAGGGCGGGGTCGGAAAGGTCGATGCCGGCGCAGAAGACGCGGGCGGTGCCGGTCAGCACCACGGCGGCAAGATCGCGGTCGGCGCGCAGATCATGGGCCACGGCGGTCAGCTCGGCCATGGCGGCGGCGCTCAGGGCATTGGCGGCACCGCCGCGGTCATAGCGCACCACGGCCACCGCGCCGTCCCGCTCCACCGTCACCACTCCCATCAGACGTTCTCCCCGGCAGCGTCGTTGGCTCTTAGAACCCTTTTGACATACTACGGAGTATGTTGCAATAGTTCCATGCCGGCCGTGGCGGCAGAGGACGCAGCGAAGCCCATTGAAACACCTGGGGCGCCGCCCGCGAACCCCGCCCGTGTCGCGCCGGAAGACTAAGCCACAAGACTCAGCGGTATGGCGCCACGGCGCCGGAACCCAGGGAGGCCGACCACGATGACCGCCGACGACCCCTCGCGAATCCCTCCGCCGGAGGACTGTGTGCTGCGCGATCTGCTGGGAAAGCAGGCCCGGTGCTTCCCCGACCGCGAGTTCGTGCGGTTCTGGAAAGGCGAGACCTGGACCTATGCCCACACCCTCGCCCGCGTGCGCGACCGCGCCGCCGCCCTGCGCCGCGCCGGGGTGCGCCAGGGCGACCATGTGCTGTGCTGGATGGGCAACGGGCCGGACCTGCTGACGGCGTGGTTCGCCATCAACCTGCTGGGCGCCGTCTACGTGCCGATCAACACCGGGGCGCGCGGCCGGCCGCTGGAACACATCCTGGATGATGCCGACGCCGCCACCCTGATCGCCCACCGCGCCCTGCTGCCGCGGCTGGCCGACCTGTCGCCGGGCAAGGTGACGACCATCCTGACCGTCGGCGACTCGGCCGACTCCCCTGCCGCCCCTGCCCTCGCCGGCGTCAGCATCGCGCCGCTGACGGACGTGGCGGCCACCGCCGACGACCTGGCGCTGGAGCGGCCGATCCAGCCGTGGGACGTGCAGGCGATCATGTACACCTCCGGCACCACCGGCCCGGCCAAGGGGGTGGTGTCGTCCTACGTCCAGCTCTACACCATGGGGCCGGACGCCATGGCGGCGGTGACGGAAGACGACTGCTGCATGATCTGCGGCCCCATCTTCCATTGCGGCAGCACGCTCTATGTCTACGCCGTGCTGGCCCATGGCGGCACCATGGCGATGGTGCCCGAATTCCGCACCGCCGATTTCTGGCCGGCGATCCGGGATACCGGGTCGACGGTGGTGCTGCTGTTGGGCGTCATGGCCAACTTCCTGCTGAAGGCGCCGCCCACCGACCAGGACCGCGACCACCCGCTGAAGAAGGCCTTCATCGTGCCCTTCGGCGAGGATGCCCCCGCCTTCCACCAACGATTCGGCGTCGACCTCCACACCGTCTACAACATGACGGAGATCGCAAGCCCCCTCACCGCCGGCCCCGGCATCAGCGAAGCGGGCCTCGCCGGCACGCCGCGCCCATGCTTCGAGCTGCGGGTGGTCGACGCCAACGACCAGGAGGTGCCGACCGGCCAGGTGGGCGAGCTGATCATCCGCTCGTCGCGGCCGTGGGCGCTATGCAGCGGCTACTACAAGCAGCCGGAGGCGACGCTGAAAGCCATGCGCAACGGCTGGTTCCACACCGGCGACGCCTTCCGCAAGGACGACCAGGGGCGGTTCTTCTTCGTCGACCGCATGAAGGACGTGATCCGCCGGCGCGGCGAGAACATCTCGTCCTTCGAGCTGGAGACGGAGATCTGCGCCCACCCAAAGGTGCGCGAAGCCATGGCCCTGGCGGTGCCGAGCGCGGTTACCGAGGACGACGTGCTGGCGGTGGTGACGCCGGTGGAGGGCGAGACGCTCGACCCGGCGGACCTGATCGCCTTCCTGGCGCCGCGCCTGCCCCACTTCATGGTGCCGCGCTACGTGCGGGTGGTGGACGACCTGCCGAAAACCGCCAGCGGCAAGCTGCAGAAGCACGTCCTGCGCACCCAGGGCCTCACCCCCGACACCTGGGACCGCGAGGCGGCCGGCGTGCGCCTCGCCCGCGAAAAACTGTCCTGACCACGAGAAGACAACCGGCGGCGGATCGCTCCGCCGCCGGCTCTGCCCGCTGTGTCGGGGTTACCCCGCCGCCAGCCCGTTCATGATGGTGTCGACGATCTTTTCCGCCAGGATCAGGCGGTCGTCGTGGGTTTCGCCGCTGCGCGGGCGGTACCAGATGCAGATCCAGTTCAGCGCCCCGAGCGCCGCCTTGATGGCGACCGACACGTCGTTGGTGCGGATGGAGCCGTCCTCCACCCCCTCGTAGGCCACCGACTTGAACAGCGCCTCGAAGTCGTTGCGGATGGTCATCAGCTCGTCCAGCACCCGGCGCTGGGCCGGGGTGGTGGCCGCCATGCGGTGCATGTGGACGCCCTGCACCACCACCGTCTCGAACGGCAGGTTCTCCATCATCGCCAGGGCATGGCGCAGGAACATGGCGCGCAGCCGCGCCGCGCCCGGCTCCGGCCCGCGCGCCACCGGCCGCACCGCGTCGAAATTGCGGCGCATGCCCTCGCGGTGGACGTCGAAGAACAGGTCGGTCTTGGAGCGGTAGTAGTGATACACCCGCCCCTTGGTCGCCCCCAGGCGCCGCGCCACGTCGTCGATGCTGGTGGCGTGGAAGCCCTGCTCCATGAAGCATTCGGCGGCCGCCTGCAGAAGCTCCGCATTGCCGCTCTTGTCGCTGCGCGGCGCTTCGCGGAGCGTCGTTTTCACCATCTTGTCCGTCCCGTTCCAGATCCCACGCTGCCTGCCGGCGGTGTGCCCCGCCGTTGCCGCCGGGCCACCCGCCCCACCGCGGTGGGCACACATACCATTACATCGCGCGCCAGCCCATTCCCAGCCGCCACGCTCCGGCGCCGCCCTGCCCCGGCCACAGGCCCCTGGACAAGTCGTGACGGCGTGACATACTACTTAGTATGTTCTTCGGCGCCTTGGCAAGCTCAACCGCCCTGGCCGCCACCGCTCAAGTCCGGGAGAGAGAGACGGATGCCGCCTGCCATCACCATTGCCGACCTGGCCCGCCGCAAGGGCGCCGAGATCGGCGTGTCCCGCTGGTTCCTGCTCGATCAGCCGACGGTGAATGCCTTCGCCGACCTGACCGAGGACCACCAGTTTATCCACGTCGATCCGGCCCGCGCCGCCGCCGACAGCCCCTTCGGCGGCACCATCGCCCACGGCTTCCTCACCCTGTCCATGCTGACCGCCATGAGCCTCGACATACTGCCGGGTATCGAGGGCGCCGCCGTCAGCATCAACTACGGCTTCGACCGCATCCGCTTCCTGACCCCGGTGCCGGTGGGCAGCCGGGTGCGCGGGCGCTTCACCCTGACCGACCTGGTGGACAAGGGGCGCAACCAGCACCTCGCCACCTATGCCGTCAGCGTCGAAGCGGAAGGCCTCGCCCGCCCCGCCCTGGCCGCCGACTGGCTGATCCTGACCGTGCTCAAGTAAGGAGTTTCCGCATGTCCCTGAGATTCGACGGCCGCGTCGCCATCGTCACCGGCGCCGGCACCGGCCTTGGCCGCAGCCACGCCCTGGCCCTGGCCGCCCGCGGCGCCCGCGTGGTCATCGCCGACATGGCGGGCGCCGACGCGGTGGCCGAGGAAATCACCGCCGCCGGCGGCGAGGCCATGGCCGCCCGCCTGGACGTCACCGACGCCGCCGCCGTGGATGCCACCGTCGCCCGCGTCATGGAGTCGTGGGGCCGCATCGACATCCTCATCAACAACGCCGGCATCCTGCGCGACAAGACCTTCGTGAAGATGTCGCTGGAGGACTTCCGCGCCGTCGTCGACGTCCACCTGATGGGCGCCGCCACCTGCACCAAGGCGGTATGGGCGATCATGCGGGAGCAGCAGTACGGCCGCATCCTGATGACCACCTCCACCTCCGGCGTCTACGGCAACTTCGGCCAGTCCAACTACGGCGCCGCCAAGGCCGGTCAGGTCGGGCTGATGAACGTGCTGCACCTGGAAGGGGCGAAGTACGGCATCCACGTCAACGCCCTGGCGCCCACGGCCGCCACCCGCATGACCCAGGACCTGTTCGACGCCGAGGCGCTGGCGGCCCTGAAGCCCGAATACGCCACCCCCGCCGCCCTGTTCCTGGTGTCGGAGGACGCCCCCAGCCGCACCGTCATCCTGGCCGGCGCCGGCACCTATGCCCGCCTCGCCATCGTCGAGTCCGAGGGCGTGTTCCTGCCCGAAGGCGAGCGCACGCCGGAAGCGGTCGCCGCCGCCTTCGACCGCATCGCCGACATGGCCGCGCCGACCGAGTTCGGGTCGGGGCCGGAGCATGTGGAACGCATCCTCTCCCGCGCCGGCGCCGCCCGCCGCGCGGCGCAGTGACCGGCGGGGAGGCACGGCCGTGAGAGAAGCCGTCATCGTCGCCACCGCCCGCACGCCCATCGGCAAGGCCTATCGCGGCGCCTTCAACGACCTGGAGGCGCCGGCGCTCGGCGGCCACGCCATCCGCCACGCCCTGGAGCGGGCGCAGGTCGCCCCTGCCGAGGTGGACGACGTCATCCTGGGGGCCGCCCTGCAGCAGGGCACCACCCACATGAACATCGCCCGCCAGAGCGCCCTGCGCGCCGGCCTGCCGACCTCCGTCGCCGCCATGAGCGTCGACCGCCAGTGCGCCTCCGGCCTCATGGCCATCGCCATCGCCGCCCGCCAGATCATCGCCGACGGCATGACGGTGGTGGTCGGCGGCGGCCTCGAGTCGGTGTCGCTGGTGCAGACGGAGCGCATGAACACCCACCGCTGGCGCGACCCGTGGCTGGTGCAGCACCGGCCGGACATCTTCATCTCCATGGTGGAAACGGCGGAGATCGTCTCCCGCCGCTACGGCGTCAGCCGCGAGGCGCAGGACGCCTACGCCGTGCAGTCCCAGGCCCGCACCGCCGAGGCCCAGGCCGCCGGCCGCTTCGATGCCGAGATCGTGCCGCTGACCGCCACCATGGCGGTGGTCGACCGCGAAACCGGCGCAGTCACCCGCCGCGAGGTCACCCTGACCCGGGACGAAGGCAACCGCCCCGGCACCACCCTGGACAGCCTCGCGAAGCTGGCGCCGGTGTTCCGCGACGGCCAGCAGGTGGCGGAGGGCGCCTTCGTCACCGCCGGCAATGCCTCGCAGCTGTCCGACGGCGCCTCGGCCTGCGTGGTGATGGAGCGGCGGGAGGCGGAACGGCGCGGCCTGGCGCCGCTCGGCGTCTATCGCGGCATGGCGGTGGCCGGCTGCGATCCCGACGAAATGGGCATCGGCCCGGTCGCCGCCGTGCCCAAGCTGCTGGCCGCCCACGGCCTGCGGGTGGACGACATCGGCCTGTGGGAACTGAACGAGGCCTTCGCCGCCCAGGTCATCCCCTGCCGCGACCGCCTGGGCATCCCCGACGAGCGGCTGAACGTCAACGGCGGCGCCATCGCCATCGGCCATCCCTACGGCATGTCGGGCGCCCGCATGGTCGGCCACGCGCTGATCGAGGGCCGGCGGCGGGGCGTGACACACGTCGTCGTCACCATGTGCGTCGGCGGCGGCATGGGCGCGGCCGGGCTGTTTGAAGTCGCCTGAGCGGAGGACTCCCCACCATGACCACCCTCACCTTTGAAACCACCCCGCGCCTGCTGTGCGAAACCGGCGGCATCCGTCACCTCGGCCGCCTGTGCGCCGAGCTGGGCGCCCGCCGGGTGCTGCTGGTCACCGATCCGGGGCTGGTGAAGGCCGGGCTGCTGGCGGGGGCGGAAGCCTCCCTGGCCGAGGCCGGCCTTGCCTGCGTCCGGTTCAGCGAGGTGGAGGCCGACCCGCCGGAAGCCTCCGTCGAGGCCGCCGTCGCCATGGCGCGGGGCGAGGCCATTGATGCCGTCGTCGGCCTCGGCGGCGGCAGTTCCATGGATACGGCGAAGCTGGTCGCCCTGCTGTGCGGCACCGACCAGCGGCTAGCCGACATCTACGGCATCGGCCTCGCCAGGGGGCCGCGCCTGCCGCTGATCCAGGTGCCGACCACCGCCGGCACCGGGTCGGAGGTGACGCCCATCTCCATCGTCACCACGCCGACGCAGGAGAAGAAGGGCGTCGTCAGCCCGCTGCTCTACCCCGACATCGCCCTGCTGGACGCCGGCCTGACCCTCGGCCTGCCGCCGGCGGTGACGGCGGCGACCGGCATCGACGCCATGGTCCACGCCATTGAGGCCTATACCAGCCGCCACAAGAAGAACCCCATCTCCGACGCCCTGGCGCTGAAGGGGCTGGCCCTGCTGGCCGCCAACATCGACCGGGTGATCGCCGACGGCGGCGACATCGAGGCGCGGTCGGCCATGCTGCTCGGCTCCTGCCTTGCCGGCATGGCCTTCGCCAATGCGCCGGTGGCGGCGGTGCATGCGCTCGCCTATCCCCTGGGCGGCCATTTCCACGTGCCGCACGGCCTCAGCAACGCCCTGGTGCTGGCGCCGGTGCTGGCCTACAACCGGCCGGAGGCGGAGGCGCTCTATGCCGAGCTGGCGGCGGTGGTCTGCCCGCAGCAGGCCGGCAGCGGCGGCAGCGGCGCCGCCTGCGACGCCTTCATCGCGGCGATGACCGCCATGGTCCGCCGCATGCCCTTCGCCCAGACCCTGCGCGAGGTGGGCATCGGCGAGGACGCCCTGCCCCTGCTGGCCACCGACGCCATGAAGATCGAGCGTCTTCTGGTCAACAATCCGCGCGCCATGACCTACGATGCCGCCCTGGACATCTATCGTTCCATTCTCTGACCGCCCGGAAGGAAGCCCGCCATGAGCCGCAAGACCGAAGACCGCTCGGCCTACCCGCATTTCCTCACCATTCCGACGCGCTGGATGGACAACGACGTCTACGGGCACGTCAACAACGTGGTCTATTACAGCTACTTCGACACGGTGGTGAACCGCTACCTGATCGACGCCGGGGTGCTGGAGATCGAGACCAGCCCGGTCATCGGCCTGGTCATCGAGACCAGCTGCAACTACTTCGCTCCCATCACCTTCCCTGACCGGGTGGAAGCCGGGCTGCGGGTGGCGAAGCTCGGCAACAGCAGCGTGCGGTATGAAGTCGGCCTGTTCCGCGGCGACGACCCGACGCCGGCGGCGGCGGGGCACTTCATCCACGTCTACGTCGACCGCGAAAGCCGCCGCCCGGTGCCCCTGCCCGCCCCCATGCGCGAGGCCCTGGCCCGCATCACGGTGACCGCCGACGCCCTGTAAACGGCGGCGGAGGGGCGCCCGCCGCCCCTCCCCGACTCTCTCCCGCCTCTCAACCCGCCCCTCGGCCGCCCCGACGGAGGCTTGACTCCGGCCCCGCCGTTCTGCGAACATTTGCAGAACAAAGATGGAGCTGCCGGTGTCTTCCCCTGCCGAACTCTCTCGCCTGCGCGCCCGTATCGTCGCCCTGGAAGGGGTGGGTGCCGACGCCGTGCCCGGCGCCGTGGCGCTCGGCCTGCCGGAGCTGGATGCCGCCCTGCCATGGGGCGGGCTGGCGCTCGGCTGCCTGCACGAGGTCACGGTGGCCGGCTCCGGTTCCGGCCCCGGCTCCGGTCCCGCCGACGGGGCCGCCACCGCCTTTTCCGCCGTGCTGCTGGGCCGGCTGGCCGCCGGGGCGGGCAAGCCGGCGCTGTGGATCAGCCGTGGCGACATGCCCTATGCCCCCGGCCTCGCCGCCCTCGGCCTCAGCCCGGAGCGGCTGGTGATGGTGCAGCCCCACCGCGCCGCCCAGTGCCTGTGGGTGCTGGAGGAAGGTTTACGCTGTCGCGCCCTGGCCGGGGTGCTGGCGGAGGTGCGGGACGTGGACCTCACCGCCGCGCGGCGGCTGCAACTGGCGGCCAGGGCCTCGGGCGTGCCGGCCGTGCTGCTCAACCACGGCCCGAGCGGGGGAACGGCGGTGACCCGCTGGGGGGTGGAAAGCAGCCCCAGCCGCGGCGATCCCGCCCTGGGGGTGGGCCGCTGGTGCTGGCATGTGGAACTGCTGCGCTGCCGGGGGCGCGGCGTCGATGACCAGGGGAGGGTTGCCGCCTGGGAGGTGGAGTGGGATGAACAAGCGCGTGGTCTCCGTCTGGCTGCCCCTGCTGCCGATCGAGCGATTGCGCCGGGCCGGCTCCGCGCCGCCGGCTGACCAGCCCTTCGCCACCGCCACCGCCGGCCCCGTCCGTCGCATCGCGGCGGTGAGCGAAGCCGCTCGCCGCGCCGGCATCAGGCCGGGCATGAGCGTCGCCGACGCCCTGGCGGTGCGGCCGGGCCTCGCCCTCGCCGCCGACGACGAGGCTGCCGACCGGGCGCTGCTCGACCGGCTGGCCGACTGGTGCAGCCGCTACACCCCCTGGGCGGCGGCCGATCCCTGGCCCCACGGCTTCGGCCTGTGGCTGGACGTCAGTGGCTGCGCCCATCTGTTCGGCGGCGAGGAAGCGCTGCTGCGGCACCTGGGCGGACGCCTGCGTCGCGGCGGCCTCTCCGCCCGCGCCGCCGTGGCCGATACCCCCGGCGCCGCCTGGGCCTGGGCGCCCGGCGGCAGCGGCTCCCCCTGCCTGCCGCCGCGGGGCCAGCGCGACGCCCTGGCGCCCCTGCCCATGGCCGCCCTGCGCCTGGAGCCGGCGACCGTCGCCACCCTGCACGGCCTCGGGCTGCGCTGCGTCGGCGATCTCTACGGCGTTCCCCGCGCCGGGCTGGCCGCCCGCTTCGGACGCGGCGTGGCGCAGCGGCTTGATCAGGCGCTGGGCCACGAGACCGAACCCATCTCGCCCCGCCGGCCGCCGCCCGACCATGGCGTCCACGCCGCCTTCGCCGAACCCATTGCCCGCCCCGAGGACATCGCCGAGGCGGTGCGCCGCCTGCTGGAGCGCCTGAGCGGGCAGCTGGAGGCCGACGGCCTCGGCCTGCGCCGGCTGGAGGTCACGGCCTTCCGCGTCGATGCCACCTGGCGCGCCATCGCCATCGGCACCAGCCGGCCGGTGCGCGCCCCCGCCCACCTGCTCCGCCTGCTGGCGGAAGACCTGCCCGCCCTCGACCCCGGCTTCGGCATCGAGGCGATGCGCCTGGCCGCCCTGGAGGTGGCGCCGCTGCCGCCCGAGCAGACGGGCCTGGGCGCCGGCACCGCCCGCTCCGACGACTTCGCCCGGCTGCTCGACAGCCTGGGCAACCGCCTGGGCTTCGACCGCATCATGCGGCTGGCGCCGCAGCAGAGCCATGTGCCGGAACGGGCCGTCGTGCCGCTGCCGCCGGCGGCGCCGATGCCCGCCCTGGCGTGGCCGCAGCGCCGCCGGCCGGTGCGGCTGTTCAGCAGGCCGGAGCCGGTGGAGGCCATGGCGCCGGTTCCCGACTCGCCCCCGGTCATGTTCCGCTGGCGCAACCGCACCCACCGGGTGGTGCGCGCCGACGCCGCCGAACGCATCGCCGACGAATGGTGGCGGCGCACGGCGCCGGAACGGGACTACTACGTGGTGGAGGACGACAGCGGCCGCCGCTTCTGGCTGTTCCGCGAGGGCCTCTATGGCGCCGACCCGCCGCCGCGCTGGTATCTGCACGGGGTGTTCCCATGACCGCCCCCCTGCCCTATGCCGAGCTTCAGGTCACCAGCAACTACAGCTTCCTGCGCGGCGCCTCCGACCCCCGCGACATGGTGGTGGCCGCCAAGGCGCTGGGGCTGGCCGCCCTCGCCATCACCGACCGCAACACCCTGTCCGGGGTGGTGCGGGCGCATGGCGCGGCCAGGCAGCTGGGCCTGCGGCTGGTGGTGGGGGCGCGCCTCGACCTCACCGACGGCGCCAGCCTGCTGTGCTACCCCACCGACGTCGCCGCCTATTCCCGTCTGACCCGCCTGCTGACCCTGGGCAAGCGGCGGGCGCCCAAGGGGGAATGCCACCTCGCCCGCGCCGACGTGGCGGCCCATGCCGAGGGGCAGATCCTGATCGCCCTGCCGCCGGAAACGCCGGACGCCGACTTTGCCGCCCAGTTGCGGGAGTGGGCGGCCCTGTGCCCGCGCCGCGTCTTCCTGGCCGCCCACTGGCTGTTCCGCGGCGATGAGCGGCGGCGGCTGGCGATGCTCGCCGACCTCGCCCGCGACACCGGCGCGCCCCTGGTGGTGACCAACGACGTCCACTACCACATCCCCGAACGGCGCATCCTGCAGGACGTGGTGACCTGCATCCGCGAGGGCTGCACCCTGGCCGAGGCCGGCTGGCGGCTGGCCGCCAACGCCGAACGCCACCTGAAGCCGGCGGAGGAAATGGCGCGGCTGTTCCGCGACCACCCCGACGCCGTCGCCCGCAGCGTCGAGATCGCCCGGCGCTGCCGGTTCTCCCTGGACGAGTTGCGCTACGACTACCCGACGGAGGACGCCGACCCGCAAACCCGGCTGGAACGCCTGACCTGGGAGGGCGCGGCCAGGCGCTATCCCGCCGGCGTGCCGGACAAGGTGCGCGACGCGCTGGTGGAGGAACTGGCCCTCATCGCGCGCAAGAACTACGCCCCCTATTTCCTGACCGTCCACGACATCGTCCGCTTCGCCGACAGCCGCGGTATCCTCAGCCAGGGGCGCGGCTCGGCGGCCAATTCGGCGGTGTGTTTCTGCCTCTACATCACCCATGTGGACCCGGACAAATTCCAGCTGCTGTTCGCCCGCTTCATCTCCGACGCCCGCGACGAGCCGCCCGACATCGACGTGGACTTCGAGCACGAGCGCCGCGAGGAGGTGATCCAGTACATCTACGACCACTACGGCCGCGACCATGCCGGGCTTGCCGCCACCGTCATCCATTACCGCGCCCGCTCGGCCATCCGCGATGTCGGCAAGGTGCTGGGCCTGTCGGAGGACACGGTCGCGGCGCTGGCCCGCACCACCTGGGGCTGGAGCAGCGACCCGATCAACCCCGACCATGTCCGCCAGGCCGGCCTTTGCCCCGACGACCCCACCCTGGCCTTGGCGATGTCCCTGGCCGGCGAGCTGACCGGCTTCCCCCGCCACCTGTCGCAGCATGTGGGCGGCTTCGTCATCTCGCGCGGGCGGCTGGACGACCTGGTTTCCATTGAGAACGCCGCCATGACCGGGCGGACGGTGATCGAGTGGGACAAGGACGACATCGAGGAACTGGGCATGATGAAGGTGGATGTGCTCGCCCTCGGCATGCTGAGCTGCCTGCGCCGCGCCTTCACCCTGCTGCGGCAGCACCACGGCCTCGACCTCACCCTCGCCACCGTGCCGCCGGAAGACCCGGCGGTCTACGCGATGATCGCCCGCGCCGACACCATCGGCGTGTTCCAGGTGGAAAGCCGCGCCCAGATGACCATGCTGCCGCGCCTGCGGCCGGAAGAGTTCTACGACCTGGTCATCGAGGTCGCCATCGTCCGCCCCGGCCCCATCCAGGGCGACATGGTGCACCCCTACCTGCGCCGGCGCGAGGGCAAGGAGAAGCCGAGTTACCCGTCCGAGGACCTGAAGGGCGTGCTGGAGCGCACCCTCGGCGTGCCGCTGTTCCAGGAACAGGCCATGCAGGTGGCCATCGTCGGCGCCGGCTTCACCCCCGCCGAGGCCGATGAGCTGCGCCGCTCCATGGCCAGCTTCCGCAACAGCGGCAAGGTGGCCATGTTCCGCGACAAGCTGATCTCCGGCATGCTGGCCAACAACCACACCCGCGACTTCGCCGAACGGGTGTTCCGCCAGATCGAGGGGTTCGGCGAATACGGCTTCCCGGAAAGCCATGCCGCCGCCTTCGCCAACCTCGTCTACGTCTCGGCCTGGATCAAATGCCATTACCCGGCGGTGTTCGCCTGCGCGCTGCTGAACAGCCAGCCCATGGGGTTCTACGCTCCGGCGCAGATCGTGCGCGACGCGCAGGAGCACGGCGTCGCCATCCTGCCGGCCGATGTCAACGCCAGCGCCTGGGACTGCACCCTGGAAGGACCGGCCCTGCGCCTCGGCCTGCGGCAGATCCGCGGGCTGTCGGAAGAGGCCGGGCGCACGGTGGAAAAACGGCGCGGCGACGGGTACTGCTCGCCGCAGTCCCTGTGGCGGCGGACGGAACTGGACGCCAAGGCGCTGGAGGCCCTGGCCAAGGCCGACGCCTTCGGCTCCCTCGGCCTTGCCCGGCGCGATGCCCTGTGGGCGGTGAAGGCCCTGACCGCGCCGCCACTGCCCCTGCTCGCCGGCCTCGATGCCGCCGAGCCCGCCGTCACCCTGCCGCGGGCAACGGCGGGAGAGGAAATCATCCACGACTATGCCAGCCTGAAGCTCTCCCTCAAGGCCCACCCCCTGGCCCTGCTGCGCTCGCCCCTGACCGGGATGGGCATCGCCCCGGCGGAGCGCCTGCGCGAGGCCACGGGAAAGATCTCCGTCGCCGGGCTGGTGCTGATGCGCCAGCGGCCGGGAACGTCATCGGGCGTGGTCTTCCTGACCCTGGAGGACGAGACCGGCGTCGCCAACATCGTGGTCTGGCCGCAGATCTTCGAGACCTTCCGCCGCCCCCTGATGACCGCCACCTGCCTGCGGGTTGACGGCCGGGTTCAGCGCGAGGGCATCGTGGTGCACGTGATCGCCACCCACCTGACCGACCTCACCCCAGCCCTCCACAGCCTGGGCAGCGGCGAGATGCACCTGAAATCCCGGAACTTTCATTGAGGGGTGGCGGCGGGCCGCGCCCCAAGGCCCGCCCCACCAGCAGACGATCAGCAGGATTGCCCTTCAGGGACGAACAGGCCCAGGCCATAATGGCACGCATAGCCAAGCGCCAAAGGCCCCTCCCAACTCACCGGCAAGGTGATCCGCAGGAACGCACCCGTGGCGTCCGGTTGCTGCTCGGTTCGCCGCGACCGCGAACGATGGAAATGGGCGGGAAGACGGGCTTGCCCGCCGACGGAGATCCTTGGCACCTCCGTCACCATCACCTCGTCCTTGCGATCGGCCGGCACGATGCCCCGGCGAACCAGCAGGCGCCGCACCTCCGCCGGATACCCGCCGCGCTTGAGATGACCGGCAGCCAGGAACGGGGTAACGCTGACCCAGCTACGGCTCGTTCCAAGATAAGGCACGTCCTTGGCCAACTCGCTGACCGTGCCGAAACCTTCCAGAGCGAGGCGCCACTCCCGAGATGCCTCCGGCGTTTCATCCGCATCGCCCTCGGAACGGCGATGACGGTCCCCCAGCCACAAGCGCGTCACACCGTCCAATGCCTTTCGCGCTTCTGCGTCAAATCCGCACGCGGCATAGACCACCACATGGTCAATGAAGCCATCGCCGTCCGCGTCCTGCGGCAACCAGAAGGCATGCGCGTGTGCCGGATCGTCCGTCAGCGGGCGGCCTTCCGCATCCTTTCCGGTGAAGATCGGGGGCGCACTCGGGCGGCGAGCCCCAGTGACAGGATCGGTAATCCAGGGAGAGCGGGCCAGCGTGGCAAGACGCATCAACTCGCCAATGCGGACCGCATCCTCCAGGCGCGGTCGCGGCCGCCCGGCCAGCAGAAAGCGCGCAACCTGCGGCCGATGACCTTCGGCCCGGCTCACCACCGGCGCCCGGCGTAGGGACGGTGCCAGAGGTACGCGGTGGTACAGCACGACCCGGCTGGCGGGAGGGCGGCTCCACCCCCGGCGCTGAAGCACGTCGGTGTCGAGAGCCAGCGCATCGACCAAACGTTCCGGCAACACCGCTGCGGTGGAGGCAATCTCCTTGGCCATCGCTTTGGCGGTCGGAGGCTTCGGTTTTGACCACTTCGCCAGAACTGCCGCCTCGGCCGCAGCCAGAAGCCGGCTCCGCTCCTCGGCGTAGCCTGCGGCGGAATGGGGCGCGATAACCCGCACGGCCTCCGCCCGCGCATCGGACTCATCGGCGCCACCACGGCCGGCGAGGCGGCAGTTCACGCGCCAAGGCCCCTCCGTGGTCCAGACCTGGCAGTCCGCCCAACTCTCCGCCCGCCCGAGATACCCGATCCGCTCAGCCAGATGACGGAGCAGATCGAGCGCCCGGTCGTCCAGTGACAGGTCGGGCCAGACGGCAACAATGGGTTCCTTGGCAGGAAAGCGCGCGAAGGCGTCGAAGACCAGCTTCGTCTCGCTGCTTCCCTGCGGCATGTAGTGGCGACTATGGGCGTGAATCGCCCGCTCCGGCAGCACGTAGTCGGGCGGCGCCTCCGCCAGGGAGTCGATCAGGCTGGCAAAATCCGCTTCGGTAAAGCGCGCGGTCTCGGCCTTGCGACACCACACCGCCACCAGGGTGCGCAGGATGCGCCACGGCTCAGGCGGCCACGCCACATCGGCTTCGTTGACGTGCCGGCCCCAGGGCGTCGCGTGATACCGCCCGGCGGTGAAGGTGAAGGCAAGCGCCAGCATGACCCGGACTCACTTCCGCCAGGTGACGGTCAGGACCGGCGGGTCGTTGAACAACCCTTCTGCCGCCACCGCCCGAACCATGTCAGGCAGTGCCGCTTCCAGGTCCTGCAATGACGGCAGGGTGAAGCCACCCGGCGCCGTCACCTGCGGCTCGCCCTTCACCACAAGGTCGCAGGCCGTTCGCAGCCGCAGGCTCTCCGTCAGGAAGCGCCGGATCTTGTAGAGCGCCAGCGTCACCAGCAGCGTCTCGGCCGCGGCCCCCAGGCCGAAGGCGCGGATCTGATGCAGGTCGAGGTTGAAGTAGGCAACAATACGCCGCGCAACCCATTCGTCACGAGCGAAGGGAACGTTGCCGAAGCCCTTGCCGGTATCGCCGCCCGGATTGACGCCGTCGTTCTTCACTCCTCCGCTTGCGGCTTCGCGGGCATCCTCCGCCTCAATGAAGGCCGACAAGGCGCGCGGCAGCCGCAGGCGCCCACCGGCCAGTTCCTTCTTCGCCAGGAACAGGCCGTGCAGCAGGGCATTGGGATCGAGCTTCAGGACGACGCGCGCCAGCCGGCGCAGGTCGACCCGCCCCTCTTCCATCGCCGCAAGCTCCGCCTTCAGGAGGTCGAAAACCGTCCGGTCCTTGCCTTCCAGGATGTACGGCGAGTTCAGCCGATGAGCCTCCAGCACCGAGTTGGTCAGCATGGTCCCCTTGTCATCGACGACGGAGACCAGGGGCAACCCTTCCAGCGGCGGCTGCCAGGCCTCCCGAGCCTCGTCCCAGCACACCGTCTCCAGGCGGTTCGCCATGCTCTGGGCGCTCTCCACCAGCAGCATGCGGCCATTGCCGTCAGGGGCGGGATAGGCCGCATGGCCAAGGTTGGGGAAGCCGGTCGGCTGGAAGCGGGAGCCCTGGACCGGCATCAGGACGGCTTCGAGCAGCAGGCGCGGGGCGCTCGCCAGGGGGGAAAGGTCAAGGCTCATGATCGGCTGGCTCCGTGTCGGACTTGGGATCGCCATCGGCTGGTGGTGGGTAGGCACGCTCGATCACCCGGGCAAGACCGGCATCATCGAGCGGAATGATCAGTGCGGCGGCAAGCCGACGGGGATCGGACACGCCGTCGGCAAACGCCCGCTCGCCAACAAAGGGCGAGGAAAGGCCCGAGGCGCGGGCGCGAGCCAGTCCGTCGCGCACCACCGTCCCCAGGTCCCCCCGTCGCAGCCGAGCCACCAACCCCGGCGGCACCGGCAGCGAGCGGCCCTCGGCAAGCAGCATCGCATCCGAACCAGCCTTGATCGGGGTCTTGCGCAGGCGGTCGGCGGGGATGAACAGCGGCTTCAGAACCGCGAAGGCGAGCGGCATCGGCAGTCGCTGATCGCCACTGGTGGAGCGAAGGGGCGACTGCCCCGGCGATACCCAGGCCAGGCCCGCCAGCAGTGCCGCACAGCGCGCGTCGTCGAAGAACGGAGACCCCGCCAGAAAGGCCAGGACTGCCGACAACGGCGCCCCGAAGGCCGCGCGCAACGGATCGCCTTCCCCGTCCTTGGTGTCCGTGCGTCCGATCAGGCGTCGCTCCAGCACGGTGATCAGGTTACGGGGCAGATCCCCGTCGTTCCAGACCGCCTCCAGGCGACCGTCGCGGGTGTCAGGCTTGCGGGGCTTGTCTTCATGCCAAAGCACATTGCCGCGGAACGGCTGGCTGAGGTCGAGCGGCGCAAAGTGGGCCGCCATGGGCACCGAGGGGGCCGCCGCCACCTCCCCCACCGGACCGTATCCGAGACTGGCGAGCGCGGCAGCAACGGCGAACTCAGGCGACCCGTCGTCAGCCAGCCGGCGCCATCGGGGGGAGAGGACGGGCGGCGGGGGCAGCACCTCCCGCACCCGGGGGGCCGTGGAGAGGTAGCGGACGACACCGCCCAGCGCCATCAGAGCGGCCTGAACCTCGATGGCCCCGGCACCGGGGTCGGACAGCGCAAACAGCGCGTCGTCCAGGCGCCGGACGGTGCCACGGGCGCGCGCCGCTTCCTCGCCGCTCCGCAGCTTGAGCCGCGCCCGCTCCAGCCAATGACCCCGTTCGAGATCGGCGATCAGGGTAACGGTGCCCGATGCCGCACGGGCGACCGGACGCCGGCCGAGGGGCGTCGCCAGAAAGGCCTTGCCGGCACGCATGACAAAGCCGAACCGCTGGAACGCCGAAATGCCGCGCGACGTGCCCAGGGCGGCCGCGGCGCGGGCGAACTCCAGGCCGTCGCGGGCCGTGCGCCCGTTCAGAACGGCACGCCCTTCGGCCAGCAGGCGGGTGATTTCGGGCATCGTGGCGGGTGCGCCCCACAGCGGTGCCCAGAACTCCGCCCGGGCGTCACCCTCGTCCTCCACATCAATGCCGCCCCACCCCGCCCCGGTCGGCTTCACCGTGAAGGGAAAGCTGGCGCCGGAGCGGCGGGCATTCTCGTTACGGCGCGTGACGGCGCCGGCGAAGGACAGCGCCCCCTCCACCATCAGGACGAAGTCCCACGGATTGACGTTACCGCCGCCCTTGAAGCCCGAGGTGGAGTTGGGACCACCGGCGGCGCCGGGCGCGAACTGGCCGATGGCCGCATCGACCAGCCCGCCCACCGGGACGCCGTACAGCGCGCCAGGCAGCATCGCGGCAGCAGCCGGCCGGGGCGCCCCCGTCGCAGCGTCGAACAGCCCCTGCGGTGTGGACGGTGACACCAGGCGCTGCATGAAATTGTTGGTGAAGTCGAGCCGCCCGTCATTGCCGCCGGTACCGAGCAGCGGCGGGAACCGCAAGTCACTGGGCGTAAGCGTCAGCGCCGCGTCAAGCCACGCCAGTGCCTCGTCCGCCAGACGCCCTCGCAGCCGCTGGACGAACTCCGCTTTTGCGGCACCCTGGGGGCGTCCGCCCAGACCAGTCTCCGCCAGCGCCTCCTCGCAAGCAAGGACGGCCTCCCTAAAAGCAGAAAGACGAGGGGCCGCACTGTTCGTCAGAGGCGCGTAAGTGCCTGGGGCGAAGAAGCCGCTGCCGCCGTTCCACGGCGCCACCACTGGGCTCGGCCGATAGGCGTTGAGAAAGAAGGCGAGCAGATCCTCCCGCCTCAACCGGGTGCGCAGATGGAACACCTCGTCCTGCCACCAGCCTCGCGCGTCGTCGTCCGCCTGCTCGGCGACCAGACGCAGGATGCCCAGCGCCTTGAGGTAGCCGGCCAGCGGAACCGGTGCGCAGCCGGCCAGGACATGGTCGTGCCAGTCAGCGGTCGCCATCGTAATCCCCCTGCGCTTCCCGGCTTGAGGCCCGCCAGTCTGCGATACGGACCAGTGCCTCCAGCCAGGCAAGCCGGAACGGCCCATGCTCCTTCAACAGCCTGGCGGTACGCGCGCTCCAGCTTGGCCCCGAGACGCCGTCGCCCAGCTCCATCATGTCGAGCGTCAGGGTCACCCGGTCCGAGCTTTCGCCGCCGCCGAGATCGACCGGCGGCAGGATATCCCCTTCCCAGACCCCGCGGGCGAAGCGGGTCACGCCAGGGGGTTGCGTCTCAGCAGGCAGGGCCCGCAGCGACAGGCGAACCTTGCCATGATGGGCGGCGATGAGATAGGCGACCAGATCGGCCACCGCCTCCCCGTCGCGCTGCTGCAGGTAGGCAAGGGCCGAGGCCAGTTCGTGCCGGAAATAGGGCCTTCCCCGCGACCGGTCGTAGACCGAAGCCTTGGCCAAGGGCCGGTCGGCGCCGCCATCGGGCTCGACCAACCTGTCCTGGAACGCCTCATGCACTTTACCGACATCGTGCCATCGGGCGGCCGTGACGACAGCCGTCCGGTCGGCTTCGGGCAGCCCCAGGGACGCGCAAAGGGCCTCCGCCTCAGCGGCCACATGACCGAGATGGGCCGTCAGGGACACCGCACAGGACTGACGGCTGTCGCGATCATCGTCATGGCTTTCGGTGACATCGGCCTCCGGCCCCGAGGCCTCGGCAGGTGCGGCAACCACCGGGACCGGCTCCTTGTGGTCTGGCAGCAGGCCCAGTTCCAGGTGGTAGCCGCCGACAGCCGCGTCGAGCATCACCACCAGACCGGGCCAGACCCGGTCGCCCTCCTGCCTGACCCAGGCTGCGCGCGCACCTGGGCCGGCAGCCTGCGCCTGGGGGTCCAGCCGCCAGGCTTCCCTGCCCTTCAGAAGCTCGGTCGCCCGTCGGATCGGCACGGCGCACAGTTCCTCCGGTCGCGGCAGCGGCTGCTGGGCCGCGTCCACCGCAGCCGTGTCACGCCAGAAGACCTGGAAGTCCGTATCCTGAGCATCGCGAATGTACGGGCTGACGTCGATGTCGAAGCCCGTCAGGTCGGGATCGGTGTCGAAGAGGTCGAGCAGATCCTTGCGCCGCAGGATGTGCCGCCTGGTCGGCCCGCCCACCACCGGCGGCAGACTGGCCGGCGCGCCGTCGGTCAGATCGCTCAGATGCGTCCGGGCAGCGGCAAGCTCCGCCATTTCGTAAGGCGCGGAAAGGTCGCCCTTGGGGTCGTCAAGGTCGATCCACCGGATCTCCGCTCCCTCCTCCCCGCATTCGCCGTAGCGGTTTACGCGGCCGAAGCGCTGCACCAGCGACGACCAGGGGGCGAGTTCGGTGAACAGCACTGCCGAGGTGATGTCCACACCGGCCTCGATCGCTTGCGTTGCGACGATGATGCGGTCGGCCGGCCCGGTCCGCAGCCGCTCCATGGCCGCCTGCCGATCCGCCGCGCGGAAGCGGGCATGAAGCAACAGGCGTTCCATCGTCCGGGGCAGATGGCGATAAAGCTCCTGGGCGCGGGCGACGGTATTGAGGATCACCAGCGTGGTCTGCCCCGGCCGGTGCGCCTCCACCACCTCGGCCGCCAAGGCGCGGACGTAGGCCTCGATCTCCTTGCGCCCCGATCCCTCAGGGCGGGCGGCCGCGCGGCTCAGTCGCTTGCGGGCATGCCGCCGCGCCGTTACACGCGGATCGGCCAGGTCTTCGGGAACGTCGTCAGGCACCCGCAGTACGGCATCGGGCACCTGATGATCCACAGTGCGCAGCCATTCGGGCTGCAGCGTCGCCGAAAGCCATAACGAGCGCGAGGCCGGCGCCGCCGCCAGAACCTGTCGCAGCCCTTCCAGCTGGGCAGAGGTGGCCATGCCGGCGCCCATGGCCTGCACCTCATCGAAGACCCATTGGGTGTCGGCGTGCAGCAGAGCGAATTCCACCGGCCAGCGGAATCGGCTCATGCCGTAGCCACGCATCAGCGCCCGGCTCAGCAGCATGTCCTGGGTGCCGATGAGGATGGCCGGGCACTCGGGATTTCGCCCCCAGGCGGGCGCCCCCTTTTCCCGCTCCTGCCCACCCATCAGCACATGAACCGCGTCTGGAGCGGGCAGGTTTTGGCTGCCGGCCCACTGCCCTCCCGACGCATGGAGCCTGGCAAGCCAATCCCTGACCTGACCTTCGGCCTGCTCCACCAGAGTGCGCATGGGCAGACACAGAACCAGGCGCCGCGGGGTGGTTTCAGGCGCCGTCAAGCGGCGCCACAACCACCCCATCACCACGGCGGCCGTCTTCCCGAGACCCGTCGGAGCCACCAGCACGGCCGGCCACTCACCCAGCGCCAACCGCCGCTGGTACTCGTAGGGGGCCTCTCCCAAGGCGGAAGCGAAGAACAGGTCAAAGGTCATGCGACGAGTCCGTTACCCAGTGCACCACCATACGCACCCGCAACATCAAGCGAGGCTTACCCGCCTCTAACGACACCTCATCGCATAACACATCAAAAACGAGTGATGCAATGACCTCATAAAATGAGGGAGTTAAAGAGGCCCGGACATTGCTGCCCGGGGAAACACGCCGGTCCGCCAGACTCTAACTGACGCACTACCATCTTCAAAAAGGCCAGCATCACACTGGGAAGCAGATCACCCCTTCGGAAATCGGCACCCACCGCTCGGGGCGAGGCCCGAGCGGTGGGCGTTCCCATGCAATATTATCATCCACCACCTCCTGACGCCCTCGCGGCGCCGCATAGATGTTGGAACTATCTATATCGCCACTCGATCAACGCGTCAATACGTCTTAACTGACGAACTACCAAAACACTGAACACAGCACCAAAACGGCGCGCCCCCCTCACATCGACCGCCGCTCAGTCTCTCCCACCGTCAGCGTGCCACCACACCTCCGCCACCGGCACTTCCCACCTGTCGCAGCGCAGCCTGGCGCGCCAGTCTTCGCCGCTGTCGGCCACGGTGCGGGTGACGACGGCGTGGAGGGTGATGCTGTCCAGGCGGCCCGCTCTGGCACGCCACACGGCATCTCCCTTGGCAGACAGACAGGCGATGGCGGTACCGGTGGAGTCGCGGAGTTCGCCGTTCCCACTCCCTGTCCAGACCAGCACCAGCGGAGCGCCTGGGCATAGGGCGCGCAAGGCGGTGTGCGCGGGGGCCCCGGCAGGCTGGCGGCCGGCCCAGTCGAGGAACAGTTCTTCCAGGCCGATCAGAGCCACCTGACGGTTGATGGCGGCCGGCGGCGGCGGCAGGCGCAGGCGGCGGCGCAGCAGATGGCCGGCGACCTCGGTCACGCGCGGATGGGCGGTATCGTCCCGGCACAGCAGGGTCAGGGTCTGCCGGGCCCGGGTCATGCCGACATAGAACAGGCGACGCTCCTCCTCCACGTCGTCGGCCGGGCGGTCAGCGTCGAGCAGCAGGACGTGAGGGAACTCCAGCCCCTTGGCTCCGTGCAGTGTGGACAGCACGACGCCATCACCGGGCGGGCGGTCGCGGCGCATCTGGGCGAGCGCGTCCCAGGCGATCTCCCGGGCCTGGGTGCGCGGCAGGCGGCGGGAAGGCGGGGTGGCATCGGCCAGCTCGGTGACCAGGGCATCAACCACATGCGACCAGCGGCGGCCACCTCCCTGCGCCCCCACGGCCGTCAGGGCCTCCACAGCCACGTCCCCCTCGCCCTCCAGGGCAGCCAGCAGCAGTTGCACCTCACGCAGACGGCTCAGGGGGAAGGCGCGGGAGCCCTCGTCGGTCAACGGCGCCACCGGCACGCCTTCGGCCTCACACAGGGCGCGCAGGCGGGTCAGTTCGCGGTGGGTGGGCGACAGCACGGCGAAGTCGCTCCAACCGCACCCCGGGTCCAGCGCCCGCAGGCGGCGGATCTCCGCCAGCACGGCCATCGCCTGCACGCGGGCGTCGGGCACCTCCAGGCAGCCCACCCGCCCCTGCCCCACGGCGTCCAGCCCCTGCCAGCGCCCGCCCAGGGGATCGCGGCTGCGGGCCTTGTCGACGCGGATGCGGTGGTCGGTCTTCAGGCGGTCCCGATTGAGGCCGATGAGCTGGTTGGCGGCATCGACGATGGCCCGTGTGGAGCGGTAGGTCTCCACCAGATAGTGGCGTTTCGCCCCGTAGTCTTCCTCGAAGCGGCGGATGTAGGCGACGCTGGCCTTGCGGAAGCCATAGATGCTCTGGTCGTCGTCGCCTACCGCCATGAGGGCGATCCTGGCATCCTGGTCCTCTTCCTGGCGGCCGGCAATGGCCGAGACCAGGGCGTACTGGTCGCCGTCGATGTCCTGGTATTCGTCAATGAGGATGGTGCGGTAGCGGGACAGCAGGCGGTCGCGCACGTCCTCCGGATCAAGGCCGGGCAGGCTGACGCGCCCCTCCAGCAGGGCGGTGGCGTCGGGGATGACGGTCTTCAGCCGCTCCTCCACCGCCTCGCCGCCGCGCTGCTCGCCCTCGCGGGCGAAGGAGGCGCCGATCAGCCGCATGGCGAGGCCGTGATAGGTGAAGACATCCACGAACGCCGCTTCCTCGCCCACCAGCGCCCGCAGGCGACAGCGCAACTCGACAGCGGCGGCGCGGTTATAGCACAACACCAGCAGCGACCGCCCCGGCACCCGCAAGCCCTTGAGCAGCCACGCCACCCGGTGGACGATCACCCGCGTCTTGCCGGACCCCGGTCCGGCCAGCACCAGCAGGTTGGCCTCCGCCGGGGCGGTGACGATGTCCTGCTGGTCGCGGTTCTTCAGGCTGGTGACGATGCGGGCGTAGTCTTCCGGCGTCAGCGGACGGCGGAAGTCGGCCTCGCGCCCCTTCAGGTATCTGGCCTCGAATGCCCGGTCGCTGAGGGCGAAGTAATCGTTGGCGAAGGCCTCCGCCACAGCGATGTCGGAGAGACCCAGGCGGGCGTATTCCGCCATGACGTGGACCTGGAAGATGCGGCCCTGGTAATGCTGGGCGAGCGGCGCGTAATCGGCATTGGTGAACTTCCGCCGACGGTCGGGGTGGAGGTCGATGGTCATGGCCTGGCGGAACACCGCCAGCCCCTGCTGCAGAGTGATGAGCTTCCAGCCGTGCAGCACGATCAGCGCGTCTTCCACCTCCGCCGACAGATCCCTGGCACCGGCGGCCAGCAGCATGTCCTGCTTCAACGGCGTGGTCAGTTTGGGGATGGTGAAGCGCACCACCGCCTGCGCGGCCCGGCCGCCGTCGCTGCGGGTGAGGGCGATGAGCTGGTCGAGGACGGCGGCGCAAACGGCCTGGCGGCGCTCCACCATCCCGACGATCTCGCCCCAGGTGCCGAAGGGATGGATGCGCCAGTGGCCCGGAGCCCGGGTCTGGACGCGCAGGCGGGAGAACCAGCGGCCATCCACCCGCTGGCCCTGGTCGAGCCCCTTGAGCAGGCGGCGCAGCAGGTCGGGCTCGCAGGTGTGGCCGGCGTCGCGCAGCCGCTGGGCCAGATGGCGCAGGCCGACCGACAAGCCGTGGCCCTCGGCCTCGGGCACTGCCTCGCGGAACAGGTCGAGCATGGCGCGTTCCAGACGTGCCATCTGGTCGAAGGCGGCCCGCAGGCCGACCGGCTTGACCAGAGCGGACAAAGCGGTCCCGGCCTCAACCAGGCCCTCCTCCTCCATGGCATTGAGCATGGCCATGACCTGTGAAGACAGCCGTTCCGGCGGCAGCGACAGGGAGCGCACGGCGGCGAGCGTGCAAAGGGTGTCGGTCGAGAGGCTGTTCTCGTCCTCGTCCGGGCTTCCGGCCGCGGCGACGAGGGCACGATAGATGGCCTTCCAGCAGCGGCGAACCGTCTCCGCCAGGGGCAAGGCAGCCAGGCGACGTTCCGCCTCCTCCAGGCTGGAGAGGCTGGGACGGCCGGCGAGGACGCTGGTGTCGTTCTCCTCCCGCCGCAGCAGGTCGGCCTTCTCAAGCCAGGCAACACCTGTCTTCACTTTGGTGTCGATCTGGGATTGGTCGAGGCCGTCATCCTCGATCAGTTCGCCGGGGGTGGTGATGATCCGATCCTCGCCCAGGCGTCTGGACATCTGGCGCAAGGCCCGCAGCAGGCCCGATATCTCCTTATGGGCCACCTCGGAAAATGCAGACAGCCGGAACTGGGCGTCGATGTCCCTGGCGTCGTACAGTAGCGCGCAGTGGGCGGGCAGCCCGTCGCGCCCCGCCCGCCCCGCCTCCTGCAGGTAGTTCTCCAGCGAGCCGGGAATGTCGGCATGGATCACCAACCGCACGGTGTCCTTGTCGATGCCCATGCCGAAGGCGTTGGTGGCGCAGATGATGCGGACCCGGCCGGCGGAGAAGTGTTCCAGCAGCTCCGCCTTCTCGCGCGCCGAGCGGCCGGCGTGGAAGTAATCCGCCTCCATCCCGGCGGCGCGGAGGGCGGCGGCCATGTCGCGCACCCGGCCGCGGGTGCTGCCGTAGATCACCGCACAGGCGCTGTCGTCCTCGGGGTCAAGATGGATGGCCAGCAGGTCGAGGACGGCGCGGGTCTTGTCCTGGCCGCCGACATCCTGGACCGACCAGGTGAGGTTGGTGCGCCGCACGCCGCCGGGGAGCAGGGTCAGCTCCTGCCCCAGTTGCTCGTGCAGGATGGTGCGGATCTCCGCCACCACCTCCTGCTTGGCGGTGGCGGTGACGCAGGTGACGGGAGCCGGCGCCTTCTCCTTGATGAAGCGCACGGCGTAGAGGTAGTCGGGCCGGAAGTCGTGGCCCCACTTGGACAGGCAATGGGCCTCGTCGAACACCCAGGCGCCGATGTGGCGGGCCGAGAGGGCGCGGACGGTGGAGCGGTTGCGCAGCTGCTCCGGCGAGATGTAGAGCAGCCCGATGCTCCCCATGCGCACCCGCTCCAGCACGTCGGCGCGCTCCGGTGGTGTGAGCATGCCCGAGAGGGCGGCGGCGCAGGTCGCCCCCGTCTTCTTTTCCAGGTTCTCCACCTGGTCGCGCATCAGGGCCTGCAGGGGAGAGATCACCACCGTGAGCACGCCGCAGCGGGCGAAACGGGCGAGCGCCGGTACCTGGAAGCACAGGGACTTGCCGCCACCGGTGGGCAGGATGGCAAGCGTCGGCTCGTTGCGCAGGCCGGCCTCGACGATGCGCTGCTGCAGGCTGCCACCGTCGGGGGCGGCAGGCTCGGCGCGATAGGCCGGGAAGCCGAAGGTCTTCTGCAGCAGAGGGATGGCATCGTGGTGTTGCCGGCAGTACGTGCAGCCGGGGTCGGTGCAGGGCGTGTCACGCAGGGAGCGCAGCAGGTCCCGCACCTGGGGCACGGAGCGCAGCACCCAGAGCGGGATGATGCTGTCGCCGGCTTCGGTGACGCTCATCCAGGCGACCAGATAGGCGAGGCCGAGGCACCGCTCAGGATCGGCCACGGCCGTGCGGGCGAGGTCGGGGGTGACGTGGCGGCAGGCGCGGCCATCGGTGAGGGCCTCGAACAGGGCAGCGGCGTCGGTGGCGGAGCGGACGGCCTGCGCGCCCAGACGCTCCAGCAGATCGGCCATGCCGGCGCCGGACACGCCGCCCGGGAAGCGGGCCTGGCGCAGGCACCAGGCATGGAAGCCGGTGCGGTCGGGGGGCATGGCGGCGAAAGCCTCGCAGGACAGCACCAGGGCACGGCCGGCCAGGCGACTGTCTGCGACGGGGTCGTTCACCGCCTCGCGCACCAGCTTGTAGTCCTTGATGAGGCGGTGATAGGGGTTCTGCGGATGTGACAGGGGCGACAGCACCAAGGTGTCGATCACCGGCAGCCGGTCCACGGCAGCAGAGGCTCCGGCGGCGGCGAGAAGCGGGATGTCGTGGGCGATGATGTTGTGCCCGGCAACGGCCGTCGCATTGACAGCGAAACCCTGCAGCCCCTCGGCCAGCGGTGTGGGACCACCACGCACCCAGTGCCAGGACTTGCGATCCAGCACGAGGCCGACTTCCCTCAGCCGTGCCGTCTGCCGTTCCGCCTCCACATCCAGGAGCAGGACACCCTGCAACACCTCCCCCGCCCCTGCCATCGTCCGCCCATCCGCCTCCCTAACCTCGGGGAATGGTGGCATGGCAGCAGGCTGAGAACAATCAGCAGAGCAAGGTGTCAACACCTCCCGCCGGATGGACCGTGGCCTGTGGTGCCTGGCGCCAGAAGTTCGGTGCCGAACAGCAAAAACCCGCACGGCTTCTGGCCATGCGGGCTCGTGATCTGGTTGCGGGGGCACGAAACCCCCGAGAGTTAAATTACCTAAGATACAGATGCCCGCCCTCGCAATCTGACGCCCCAGGAAGGTTAAAGCCCGTTTTAAGACACCGGGCTTTTTCCATGGCTGGCGGCAGCCAAGAATCGACTCATGCAAGGAGTGAGACATATAAAAGAAATCGCCACCCTAGGGCGGGAACCCTGTAATGGGTGGCGAAATCAAGTGAGATGAGTAAGATATGCCCGCGCACATCGAAATTGTCAACCAAATACAGATGGTTCCCGCCCCGATTAACAATCGGTGAGCGGCGGGTGGCTATATAGACAATTAGCCACCGACACCTCAACTCTCCCCTACCCTGTCAACAATTTTACTCCATATATTGTTGACAGCCGCCCAGAAGATGAACCGACCAACGCCCAGCGCGATCAGCAGCTTGCGGCGGGCATGGAGCAGTACGCTCGCTCCATCGGTGATACCACCTGGACGCCGTACCGCACCGAGCAACCCGTGGCCGCAGTAGACCTAACGCCCGATCATGAGGGCGAGGTGGTCGCAGACCTGGGCCGCACCTTGCGGTGCCTGCCCATGTTTCGCTCCCCGCGTCCCTGGGAAGTCCGCAGGGAGGCCGACACCATGCAGGAGTACGCCCAGGAGCGTGGGATAAAGGTGTACAGCGTCAGTTTCCGGGTTTCCTCGGATTGCGTGACGCACGCCGAATTCTGGGCGGCTTACCGTGCCGTCTCCATCGCCCTGCCCGAGATCGAGGCGAAGGCAGCAGAGTTCGGCGTTGCCGTGCTGGTGGGCAAGGTTCACGCCAAGCCCGTGGAAGGCGGGCGCTTACTCGACACCCACGGTCACCTCGTCGTCACCGGCACCTACAAGCATCGGCGGCAGTTTCGGGCGTGGCTCCGCAAGGCGTACCCTACCGGCTGGATTGGTGCGCAGCCCAGGGATGCGTGGGCGCTGTCCGAGTACCTCGAAAAGCCAGCTTGTGTGGGCGATTGGGACCCGGAGTGGGCCTACAAATTCGCCCAGCTACTTGCCGGGCACAGGCCGCAATCGACCCGCCACTACGGGGATTTCCAGGCATTCCGCAACGAGCGGAAGCAGCAGAAGGGCCAAGACGGCAAGGATAAGTATCGCCGCCGCGAAGGCGCGTCCCGTGATGGCGAAGTCATCATCCGTATTGGCACCTGCCGCGCCCAGGATGGCCGTCTGCGGCCCGTGCTGTTCGTCCGTGGCTACCGGGGCGACATCGCCACCTTGGCCCGGAAATATGACCTAAGTCATGCCCTAGCGTGGGCGGCTGATTACGCAAACATGAGCCAAAGCACGGCAATTTCTAAAAACATAACAGACACTTCCGGCCAACATGTAAACAGCCAACAATCTGGGCATGGACCACCCGACCCGGACCCGGAATCGACCTCCCCGGAAGCTCCATTCTGACCCATCCCACCTAGTTCACGGTGGGCAACGCGGAAGCCCTGACCATCAACAGGAGGTCCGGGCAGGCACGGCCTTGCGCCGTGACGCAGGAGGACCGGGAGCAGGACGTGTAATGATTGGCGGGGCTGTTGGTGAACATGACCGGCGCGCCCCGCGCCCCCACCGGTCATGGCCTGCGTCGCGTCAGCATTGCCGTGGCGGCAAGGTGCCGTGCGCCGCATAGGCCACGGCAGCCTCAAAAGCCCCACCAATACCGAGTTGGGCATAGCCGCCCACAGGCGATACGGTCCAAAAGATCGACCGACCGCGCCGCCAGATTTCGACGCCGGTATCCGCGCCGTCGCGCGTGATGGCGAACTGAGGCAAGTACGACCGCTCGGAATAGCCCAGCCACCTGACGGTGTAGACGTGCCCATCTACCTCGGCCCTGAGCTTCGCGGCACGCGCCAGGAGGCGCTTATGCTTCTTGTCACCGGGTGACTCCTTGGTGGCAGGCGCGACCAGAGCCGGGGCGGCCCCTATATCGCCGTCACCGGGTGACTCGGACGGTGTGGCCGCCGCAACTGCATCCGCCACCTGATCGACCCCAGCCGCCTGGACGGCGATTTGGGCGATAAGATCGTAGGGCACATCGTGCCCCAGCCGCTTGGCGACGGCCTGCCCCAGGGCGTAAATGGGATCAAAGGCCAGCAGTGCCGCAGCAAGCGCATTGGTGGTGTTACACCCCAGGCGCTTACGCAATCCTGCGATCAGCGCCGCAATATCATCCCCGACATCAATGCTGCGCATGTACTGCCGCTGGCGGTATGCCCGCTGCCGCTCCGCGCCGGTCAACGTCTCGCTCATTGCTCCCCCATCACCCGGTGACGCCATGATGGCGCGCCGCATCATCGGTCGCCGGGTGACGCCGGTCAATGGGCCGCCCACCGGCCATCGTGTTGATGCAGATCACCAGCCGCAGACGCGGCCAGTGTTGCTAAGGGACCGCCGGTCCCTCGCGCGGGGAAGCCACTGCGCCTACCCAGCTTCCGCGCCCCTATGGGGCTTGTGCAGCCGGGTCCCTGTGGCTCGGGCAACCCCTTGCTACCCCCCTGCTCTCGGCGAGGGCCAAGGGTTGAGGGCGAGCCTCAACCCGAGGACGAGGAAAGGAGGGCAACGTGGCGAACAACATCACCAGGGCGAACAGCCGCCGCGACGCGCTGCGCCGTCGTCTGGGCGGCCGTTATCCCCTGCTGGCGGATCAACTGTACCAGCAGGACATCCAGCGGCACCGGGCCTATTACCAGGGCCAGCCGGTGGCCGCACCATCGCATCCCCGCCGACGCCGACCGGCCAGCCGTCCCACCGACAGGAAGGCCCTGGAGGCGTTCAGGGTGCGCCAGATGGAGCTTTTGACATGGAGACGCCCCGGCCCCATCCGTCGCATCCTGGGGGCCGCCCAGCGCATCCTACGAGCCATATTGGGCAAGGTGGTGGCCGGAATGACCAAGGGCCGCACGATGGCGGCCCCAATCACTCAACCTCATCGGCAGGGGCATCCAACTCCCATCCATTCTGCCATCCCTCTATCCACGCCGCCCGCAGCAAGCTCATGTGATGCGGGCTGTCGGGATACGGGCATTCGGCCTTGGGCTTAAGCTTGGCCCAATAAGCCTCGTATCCTTCATTCCGCGCGGCACCCAAAACGGCACCCATAATTTCCGCGCACTCCCTCACGACCTCAATCTGAGCCAGATCAACCATTCTTGCCTCCAACGTGTTTACAAGTTGCCTCTTTGTTCCCGCAACTGTGCGGGATCGAGTCCCAGGCGATCCAGGGCGTCATACAGGGTCGTTCTTCCGATGCCCGCCGCCATTGCCGCCTGTCGCAGAGGCCGCCCGGCCCGGATCAGATCGACCGCGATTGCCACCTTCGCCGGATCGACCGGCTTGCGGCCCGAATAACGGCCAAGAACACGCTTGGCGTATTCCCGGCCATCCGCCAGCCGACGCACCAGCGTGTCCCGTTCGATCTTTGCCAGGGCGGCAAGGATCGTCGCCACGAGTTCCCCTAGGGGGTTGTCCCTGGCGGGCGTGAGGGTCAGGCCGTAATCCAGGGCGCGCACAGTCACCCCGGCATCGAGCAGGGAGTCCAGCCGTGTAACCACCTTGCCGGTGGTGCGTCCCAGCCTGGACAACTCGGCCAGCACCAGCGCATCGCCCGCAACCAGATCGGCAAGGCAGCGGTCAAGCTCGGGCTGATCCTTGCCCGCAGCACCGCTCGCCTGCTCTTGATAGATGCGCTCGCATCCAGCCGACCGGAGCGCAGCCACCTGTCGCTGGAGGTCTTGGGCAGGGCCTGAGATACGCGCATAGCCGACAGCGCGTCCCATGGTCAGCCCTCCTCAACGCGGGTTGAGACCGGCGGAAGCCAGGGCGGCGGCGAGATGAGCTAACCCAGTCTCGGCCCCGCCCTCCTCGTAAGATGTCGCCAGATCGAGTCCAGACGGGCCGATATTGCGACGCGACAGCCGCTTGACCATTTGGGCAAAGTCCATCGCAACATCCTCGGGCAGATTGATCACAATCTGGTAATCGGCAACCTCATCCATAATAACCCTCCAAAGGCGATCGTCCATTACGGACCAAATAAGCGGACGCACGGCAATCGGTCAAGTACATAATTGCAGGCATGGCCGCATAATTGAAGAAAAGCGAACATCGATGTAAGTAATACTGACAACTTGTCAACAATGCAGCGGGGTAACGCCGACTTTATTAGTTCAACGTACTTGGCAACAACCGTTAGCGCCATTTACCTGTCCCGGTCGCCGTTTGCACAGCGGCCACGGCGCAGCTAGCGCCGCCAATTGCCGCGAATACCGCCACGTTGAGGGGTGCACCCCCGGCAAAATGAGCAATTGCGCCAGGGAAGAGGCCAGCCAGAGCGCAAAAGATGACCGTGGCGAAGGGGTTTTTGATGCGGCGCAACATCACGCGGCCTCCCGCTCATCGGCCAGCACGACGGCCAGGGGCAGGACCACGGCATGCAGGGTGCCGTCCTCAGCCATCTCGATATCGGCGGCGATACCCAAGCCCTCTAAGCCTTGCTCCAGCCGGTCGGGATCGGTGACGCCCCAATGCCCGATGGCACGGAGCAGGTAGCGAGCGGCGGCATCGCGCAAGCGCTCCCCACCGTCAGACGATGCAATCTCAATATAGATCATTGCTGCGCTCCAGAAAGTGGACATGCGCAGAACTTAGCAGCACACAAGGTTAGCTGCAAGCGTAAAATGATCAGATATGAGATTGGCAACAATATCTGTCGCAATCACGGTTGTCAACATTATTTTGACAACAGCTACCGTAACTTATTTTTATCAACATTATTTTGGCAACACGGCCAAAACCCAGCCCAACAGAGAGTAAAAACGCCGGTCCCGTAGCTCGCAAGCCATCCGCGCACGATCAGCGGACAGCAGGACCAGGACCGCCACCGCAAGCCACACTTGCAGCGCCGCTGCCGCCAGGGCCAGGGCGGCAAAGCCGATGGCCTGCACCCGAGCGGCGGACAGTAACGCGCCGAGCATGGCGTCCGTGGTGCCGTGGTGGACCATGGCGGCGGCAAACCTTGCCACCGGGTCCGGGATCGCCTGGACATCTGGCGGCAGCCGCGCAGGATCGCGGCGAAGGAGCCGCAGGGCGTGCATGATCGAGGAGTCGCGCCAGCCCATGGCTTACTCCCCGGCCCGCTGGATTGATCCACCACCGCCGCGACCGCCGGTTACAGAGCCGCCCTCAACACCACCGCCGCCGCCACCATCACCGCCAGCCTTGGGCAGGCGTGGCCCGGCATGCTCCAGCCGTTGCCCTGCCTGCATTGACGCGGCGATAACCTGAGTGGTGGCCTCACCCTCGCCAAGACGCTCGGGTGGCACCCCGTACCAGCGCCCGATCCTGTCGGCCATACCGGCGACAAGCTCAAGGATGCGCGTCGTCGCTTTGTACGAGAGGTACGTCAGGAGCAAGATGCCCACGACGATTCCAACGACGCCGACGACATGGCCGCCCTGCTGCGCAAGGAATGCCACCCCAAAATGGGTCCGCAAAAATGAGATCGTCGGGGGGATGATGTAATACGAGCCGATCAGCGCCAGGACGCCTAAAACCGGGCGCAGGAAGGCGTTGAAAAGTTGGAGGACGCCTTGCTTTTGTGGGCCGTCCACCATCTCAGCCCCATCAAGCCGGACGAAAAGCAAGGCCCAGATCGGCACCGCAATCAGGGACTCCAGGACCGACACATACCAAGCCACGGCGTGCCAAAATAGGAATATAAACGGCAATACCGGCAAGACGTAGGCCAGGACGGCACCGCAGACCAGCAGCACCGCAATGGCCCACATGACCGGCTGCGCCAGCCATTGGAAAATCACGCCACCGCCCGCAAGATCGGAAATGGCGTTGCCAGCAAGGGCCGCAACACCGGCACCAGCAACGATGGACGTTTCAACGGCGGCGAGTATGTTGTGGCCCAGCGAGATCAGGCCGCCCACGGGATCGCTGGTCGGATCAGAGGACAGCGCCCAGGCCGCCAAGGGCCTTGTCAGCGGGGCGAGCAAGCGTTGCAGCGTGGCCGCATTGGCGTCCCCTTGGGACGCCAGATCATCAGCCGTAATCTGGGATTCGGCCTGCGCCTGGACCTGGGCGGCAAGCTCGCCCTGACCCTGCCATACGCCTCTTTGGCCGCCGCCACCAGATCGCCCAAGCCATTGCGCCGCCCAAGCTCCTGGAGGCGGACAGGTTGCCGGTCGGGCAGCCGGTTTGCCTCATTGGCAACCGCTTGGCTCAGATCGCGGAGCGTGGTCCACAACTCCCCGGCTGACAGCCATCCTTGCGCCCGAGCGTGGTCAACAATCTTGCTGCGCCGGTCACGGTCGCGGCTGGCAATGTAGGTACTGGCCGCCTGTTGGGCAGCCTTGTCGTACCGCTGTCCCAGAGCATCCAGATATGCCGCAATGCCGGTGGGCCAGGGCAGCGACGGCACCTGCACAGCGGATGCGGCGACAGCATCCAGGGTGCCCGAGGCGCGCATCTCCGTAACCATGCTGCTGATCGCCGCAGCCCGCGCTTTGGCCCAGGCCGCCGTATCGGGATTATCACCGGGTGACGCCAGCGACACGCGCCCACACAGGCCATAATCCCATACCGCCTCGCCGTCACCCGGTGACGCCGGGGGCAGCGCGGGAAATGTGGCGGCGACGCGCGGATCAAGCCCTGTGTTGCCCTGGGGGAGCAGCTTGTCGATGACCGCAACGCACGTCTCGGACTCCCAGACCATGCGAGCGACCTTTGCGCCCGCAATGCTTTGGGGTGGCGGAAGGGTGCCGCCGTCCTGGGCGACCGCCTCGACAAACGTCACCCAAACCGTGGACGCCAGACCGTTACCAGCCTTGGCAAGCTCCAGCACGGCCCGCTCGCCGCCACCCAGGCCGCCGCCGATGGGCACCAGCAGGCCCAGGCCGACGATCACGCGCACTGGTGCCCAAATGGTATGCCACTTGGCCCCCAACACCTTGCCATCGTGCGCAGTAGCGACCGTACCGGCGATCATGTAGTAGCCCAGGGCGGCAGCGGCGATGGCCGACAAGATCGACCCAAAAATAGACAGGGCGGCAGCCAGGGGCGACCCCTCGGGCACCAAGCCAGCAAGCCACTGACCGCCGATATCGGTTGCCGGTACGGCCAGTAGGGATTGGAGCGTGCCGCCGTCCATCTCAAATCAGCCCCAGCAGGCGGCCCAGGCCCAGGTACATGACTTTGGCAGGCCACGGCCATTCGCCGGTCAGCAGGCGTTGTAGCGCCATGGCGGCAAAGCCCAGGATGGGCATAAGCAGCAGCCACGCCCCGAAGGCGATGGCCGCCGAGGCAGTGACCTCGACGGCACGGCGGCCCAGGCCGAGGAAATTGCAGCGGGCGAGATCAGGCGTCATGGTGCCAGCCCTCCCCTAGCTCGGAGGCGACATCTGCGGTATCGCGCACGCTCAATTCGGCCCCGCGCAGGACGGCGACCAGGGCCACCCGAAAGGCCGGATCGCGCCGAGCAGCCGCCAGGACGGCGGCACCAACCACGATCTTGCTGCGCGTCTGCATCTTGCGGCGCGCCTCCCTCTCTGCGGTGGTCAGCCGCGCAACCTCTGCCTCCGCTCGGGCAAGGCGCTGGGATAGTGCCGTAACGTCGCGCAGTCCCATCACTCGGACTCCAGCCACGCGGCAACGAGATCGCGGCCATCGGGGGCTACGATCTTGACGTGCTTGCCCGTCAGGCGCTTGCGCACGACCGCCCCGGACCTGGGCCGCACCCACTCAACGAGATTCCGTCCGACATGATGGACGGTGGCCGCCCTCAAGGCGCGGCTTGTGCTCATCCTACTCACCGAGTCGGACCACTCGACATAGCAGTCCTCGACTACATCTCCGATCATTACTAAGTCTCCGATAATAATTGTCGCACTCACAAAAGATATTGTAGTTGGAGACATCGAAAGCAAGATTAAAGGAAGCAACAACTCACGAAGTGCGCGTTATGCATTGTCTTCGACAATGCTCGCGTCCTGCGGAGTCAAAATAGTGGAGGCGTCATGATTGACAATGGCTATTATCCAGGCCCAGGGCCGGAATACTGGTGCAGCGCCGATGCATTACGCATTTGGCGTGAGCTAGTCGAGATCGGCCACGAGATCGGGCAAGAGCACTGGCTTGAAGGCCGTCCATATGCGGACGCGGTATGGGCGGCAGTGCCCGATAAGGCCCAAGTCGCCGGAGCCGTCTGGTACGCCATCGAGGCTGGAGTCCGCCGAGCCTACGGCCTCGACGAATGAACGCCGTCTCGCCCCTAGCCCGGACCAGACCGCCACACGAAGCGATCTTCCGCCTGGAGTCCAATCCGGTGAAGCGCAGCGAGGGGCGCAGCGCCGTCGCGTTTGTTGCGTACCGCGCTGGGGTGAAGGCAACGGACGAGCGAATCGGCAAGACCTTCGACTACACGCGCAAGGGCGTCCTAGGCAACTTCATAGCCGTTCCTGCCAACGCCCCCGAGTGGGCCACGAACAGGGAGGCCCTGTGGAACGCGGTGGAGCGAGCGGAAAAGCGCCCGGACGCCCAGGTAGCGCGGGAGGTGCTGTGGACCATCCCCCGCGAACTTCCACGTGAACATTGGGAACCGCTCGCCCGCCGCCTCATCCAGCCGTACTTGGATGCAGGCTGCATTGTGGACGGGGCATTTCATGCCCCAGACGCAGCAGACGGGGCCGAAAACGGCCACTTTCACGCCACCATCACACCCCGCGCCATCACCCCTGAAGGCTTCGCCCGGACCAAGTGCGCCGCGCTGGAGGCGATGTTTTCCAGCGGCGGCAGGTACGGCGGGCAGCGGGGCGAGGCCATGGACGCCGAGCGGGCACGCTGGGCAACAGAGATCAACAACACCTTCCGGGCGCTGGGCATCAACGCGCGCGTTGATAACCGCAGCAGGGCGCGGCGCGGTGCCGCCGACCTCGAAACTGAGCCGACCTACGGTGAAACGGCAGCCGCCCGCCATCGTCGGACCCAAAAACCGAGTCAAAACCAGCAAATCGTCGGCGTCATGCGGCAGCGCCGCCGAGCAGAACAAGCCGCGATAAGCACGGAGGTAGCCATGGAGCACGCAGTACAAAAAACCAGCAAAATCCCCTATCAGCAGAGCAAACAAGCCATCAAGGAAACACTCCTGCGGGAAAGATACCCCGACCTCGACACGGCCCGCCTGGGGGCAGATTCCATCTATCGCGTGGATGTCAGCAGCCCAGCGTCCACCAAGATCGTCATGCGTGATGACTCGATGGTCGAGGTGCGCAAGGACGGGCGCATCCTCCTCTATGGCCCGGACGGCACCGCCCGGCAGCTTGCCGAGGCCCTGGCCGACGCCCAGGGCTGGGAAAGAGACGCAATCCAGCGTCTTCCCCCGACCGCCCGCGCGCAGGCCCAGGAAGGCCGCTACCGCCGCCGGGGCACCTCCAAGGAGGAAATCGAGCGCCTTGTGGCGTGGTGGCAGGAAGCCGGTTACACCGACATCACCACCAGCCCAAAGGGCGTCTGGATTGCCCTCGGGCCATCATCGCGCATCCTCGATTCAGGCAGTACCATGGTCCTGCATGGGGCACTCACCGAAGACAGCCTACGGGCCATGGTCAGCAAGGCAAAATCCGAGTGGCAGGGCCGCCTTGAGATCGTCAGCGGCAGCGAGGATTTCAAATCGCGCCTGTGGTTAGAGGCCCAGCGCCAGGGCGTGGAGGTACAGGGCTTCGATCCCCCCGAGCACTTGAAGGCTCAGGCGGCGGCAGAAGCCAAGGCCCGCAACAAGGAGGCGACCGCTGTAGCCAACGTTGCCAACCGCGCCGAGGTGGCGCGTGATGCCCTGGCGTTTCTGCGAGGCACCAGCAGCGAGGCCCCGACCAAGGAAATCCAGGCGTACTTGGAAAGCCTGCGGAAAAAGGAACTGGCCGCGCTTTCCAGCAAGGAGCCGTGGGAGATCGTCCCCATGCTGGCGGGCTGGCAAGCCAGCGGCGAGGCCATCTTACAGCAGGAGGCCGCCGTGCAGGCCCCGACGCCCAAGCCCGGCAAGGGTGGCAAGAAGGACGACGATGAACCCGACCAGGACGGCCCCGGCGGTCCCGTAGCACCGGGGCGGCGCTGATGTGGAGCTACGCTCGAAACCGCCGCGCTGAGGCGTGGTTGGATATCCAACATCCCGAGATGACCGCCGCCACTGTGCGCGCGGTCACTCAACGGCTTGCCCAGTGCCGCCGCAACCTACGGCGGGATGGTGGAGTGCCCGAACCGGGGCTGTACGACGTGGCGGACGCGATCATTTGCGCTGCCATCGCCCATGTCCGGGCCGCGCAGAGGGGCGAGCGCCCAGCCTTTGGTATCCACCGCGACGTATTGGCCGCTTGCCCGGACCTCCATGCCCTGTTCCTGGCGACGGATGATTGGGCGGGCATGGCCGCCCAGCTTGTCGGTGGCGGAGCCGAGCCGCAGCCCGATTTGACCGGCAAGGTGCATCGCTACCCCGGCAGCGACCAGCGCCTTGCCACCCCACCAGCCAGGGGCCGGTGGGGCGCTGTGCGGCAGTGGCGGCAGCGTGGGGCAATGCTGCTGGGCAGCATTTAGCCCCTACCGCACATCAACCTGGAAAGGCCAAAGGGGGGTATGTCCAGCATTGCGCAGTCCGGCAAGAAGCTGGCTTATAGCTGCTTCCACGTCTCCGGGCTGGGGATTGGAAAGCGTCGTGGACGCGATGGGCTGGCCGTTTTTAATGATAGATACCGTCAGGCTCATAACTACCCCCATTCAATTGAAAGGGGTAGTATGCAACAGCAATGCATCCGAAGCTAGGGCTGCCCTGCGCCCACCTATCCACCCCGGCCCGCACCACTCCCCCGCAGGCGGGGGACGTATTGGGGATTGGATTCGATTTATAGAACAAGCAACTATGAAATCGTCATTCAGATTTTGAGTAAATTATATCGAACCAGCGAGAATACTCGTTCTTTAGGTCTCTATCCCGCTCACACAACTCTTGTACAGAGGATGCCAGAACATCCTCTGGGAGGCGCGCCATGTGCAACAAAACTTCGTAAATCGCGTCATCACGCCTCTGCGGCAGCTTGTCCTTCCCACCCGTGCGGAGATAAATGTCTCTTAAATCAGCAAGCTTCGGCGCGAGCTTTTTGCTCTTGAGGTTCGAGTATAGCTCGCGCAGAACCGTGCCCCGAGAGCCTTCTACCTCGGAAAGGAAAGTGGCCGCACGGTCATCGGGCCGCCTCTCAGAACGCACCTTCGAGGGGCGTTGCTTCGCAAGTTGCTCAATGGCAACCGCAAACTCAGCATGCTCTGGCCCGCCCTGCCTTAGCATATCCAGAACAAACCGCCAGTCATCCAAGCTGTACTTGACGAACAACTTGGCGATGTCCCGTACTAGCTGTTCCGACCTAGCCATCACACCCCCATCCGTTCCAGAAATTCGCCAGCAACCCGGTTAAACTCTTCCTTTTTCCAAGATCGTGCATTGTCAGTAAGAAAGATAGGCTTCCCGACGCGCGCGCCTGCGGGGTAGGAGTCCGAGTGGCTCACCTCGTTTTCAAACACATACCAATCGTTCTCCGCCGCGATACCGCGAACGTAGTCCCTCGAACGGTCGTGTTCCACCTTTTCCCCAGTATCATTGAATACGATACCCCCAAGTTCGGGGAGGGGCGCGTTTTTGTGCGTGTTCTGAAACTCCCGAATGGATTGCAGGAGAAGCGGCAGGCCAATCGTTGACAAAAACTCAGGCTTCACCGGAACAAAGATGTAGTCCGTGGCAAGATAGGTTGCGGTTGACAGAATCGACTCAGTCGGAGCGCAGTCAATCAGAACAAGGTCATACTGGTCACGGATATCATCAATGTAGTCGCGCAGGATATGCGCGCGGTCGGTTGCGTACCGCATGGCCCACGCAAGCTCCAAACTCGCGGGAACAATGTGGATGCAGGAGCCGTCGTTCCAATTGGCGACTGGCCTGATAACCTCCGCGAGGGAATCAGGCTTGTTGCCACTCTTGCTGTCCCGGAAAATCGACTCAATCGTCGGAGAACCTTCGTCCAGAAGCTTCTCATACCCGCGCGCGCCCAAGATGTATTGGCTCAGGTTGAATTGGGGATCAAGGTCGATCAGGAGGACGCGCAAGTTCCGGTGATAGGCAGCGTACCACCCAACGTTTGCCGTCATGGTGGACTTCCCCACACCGCCCTTCATGTTCATGAGGGCCGCGATAATTGCCCGGCGGGCAGCCCCCTCTTCTTCCTCTTCGGCCTCATCGTCCTCTTCGGCCTCAACGATAGACAGCCCCTCGCTATCGGCCCAAGCGACAATAGCAGCCTTGGACCAGACGGGTCCGCTTTTCAGTTCAGCAATCGGCTTCGGAAAATCGGCCTTCCGAGCCTTCCAATTGGCAACGGCCTGCTTAGAAACCCCCAGCAGAGCCGCAATTTCCGCCAAACCCAGTAGATCCATGACCCCACTCCCAACGCCAGTGAATGTGACGTACACAGTTTACCATTCAAGCGGCATCGTCAACATTTTTTGTGAACGCCCTTGAGTGATATTTTTTGTGAGTGTATCATTCACACCGCAGCAGATTAGGACATAACCATGCCCGTTCGCAACCAGCGCACGCAGCCTCTCCGCGCCGTCATCTACGCTCGCTACTCCTCCGATGAGCAGCGCCCGGAATCAATCGAGGATCAGATTGAATCCTGCCGCCAGTATTGCGAGCGCATGGGCTGGACCATTGTCGCCACCTATGCCGACGCGGCCATGTCCGGTGCCAGCGCAGCCCGACCGGAGTACGAGCGCATGCGCCGGGATGCGGATCGGCGCGCCTTCGATGTGGTGGTGGCCGAGGCCCTGGACCGCCTCAGCCGCCGTGTCGCCGACGTGGCCGGATTGCACGACCGCCTCGCCTTCCTCGGAGTCAAGCTACACACCACCGACCGAGGCGAGATTACCCCCCTGCTGGCCGGTGTCCTGGGAGCCGTGGCGCAGTCCTACCTTGAAGACTTGCGCCACAAGACGCGGCGTGGCCTGCGGGGCAAGGTGCTGGCCGGGCTGTCGGCTGGCGGCATCGGCTACGGATACCGAGCCGATCCCGCCACCCCTGACAAACGCATCATCGACACCGAGGAGGCCGCCGTGGTGCGGCGCATCTTTACCCTATACGCCGATGGCGTATCCCCCCGCACTATTGCCGCCAAACTCAACGCCGGGGGCGTGCCCGGTCCCGGCGGCAGGCCGTGGGGCGACACCACCATCCGGGGGCAAGTCGCGCGCGGCACCGGCCTGCTGAACAACGCGGCGTATGTGGGCCGCATCGAGTGGGATCGTTGCAGCTACGTCAAGGACCCGGTGACTGGCAAGCGGCAGGCCCGCCCCAAGCCTCCCGAGGAATGGGAGGTAGTGGAGGCCCCCGAACTCCGCATCATCGACGACGAGACATGGGCCAGGGTCAAGGCACGCCAAGGTGAGGTGCGGACTGAGATGGGCCGGGACGAAGACGGCAATGCCCTCAATAGGGCGCACCGCAACCGATACATCCTATCCGGCCTGCTCTACTGTGGTTGCTGCGGCTCGCCCTACGTCATGGTGGATGGTTACCGCTACGGCTGCGCCCAGAACCGCAGTAAGGGCACCTGCCCCAACGACACCAAGCTCAAGCGTGCCGATTTGGAGACGCGCGTTGCCGATGCCCTACGACACCGGCTCATGGCACCAGAAGCCGTGGGCTTGGCGCTCAATCGCGTGCAGGAGCAGCATGAGCAGGACGCCGGGCAGGCCGAGGCCAAACGCGCCGCCCTGGGTGCCAAACTGCGCCGACTGGACAGCCAGATCGACAAGCTAACCGACGCCATCGCCGCCGCCGGGCACTCGACGGCTCTCCTCGCCAAGTTGGCGAACCTGGAGGCGGAGAAGGTTAAGGTCGCAGCGGAGATCAACGACCTCGACACTGCCGCAGGCGTGCCCTTACCGCCACTCAGCGCCGGTCACGTAATGGCGGTGTACCATGCACTCATCAAGGATTTGCTGCTGTTGCTGACGCCCGAGGCCACCTCCGACAAGGAGGAGCAATTGGCCCCGCTACGCGACATGCTGCGCGGCATGATCGAGCGGATCACGGTGCAACCTGCCCAGGATGGTGAAGCCGTCATCCTGTTCGAGGGATCGTTCACTGGCATCTTGGCCGCCGCCGGATTGGCGCAACCCATTGAAAACAAAAGCCCCCTGGCCGGAGGCCAAGGGGCTTTCACTGTCGGTGGTTGCGGGGGCCTGCACTGCCTTCGTGGTAACATGAGTTGGATGACGAGATTTTTCGCCGCCAACGCATAAGTTAGAGCCACAACCTTCGGCACCCTGTCAAGTCGAACGAGCAATCGAGGCTTGACGTGGGGAAGTGGGGAGCATCACAGATCGAATTCCGCGCCGTCTGGCCGGAAATCAAACGGCGCGCTGGCGCCGGAGAAAGCCTGAATTCGATCTTCGGAGACATGCGAGATGCCGGGCGCATCACCATGTCCCGTGCCGCGTTCTATAAGATTCGCAAGGCTCTGACAGAACCGGACGCGGCGCCGCAGCGCCAGGTCCGAACCGGCCGCCTCACCGCGAGTACATCCCTGTCCCCCAGGCCGCGCCCGTCGAGCCCACCGACACCGGCGGCGCCGGCCTCAGACAACTCGGCGATCATCAGCTCGCTGATGCCAACGGTCGAGCACGCGCCGGGAATGCGCGGCACCGACACCGACATCTGGGGCGACGATCACCCCTCTCCCGACACCGACACGACCGACGCCGGCGCCATCAGCGCCGAGGGCGCAGCCGCGTCCGTCGCCCCTCCCTCCGTCAAGGACACTGACAATGCTGAATAGGGTCGAGCTGATCGGCCGGCTGGGGCGCGACCCCGAGGTCCGGCACACGCAGGCGGGCGACAAAGTGGTCACCCTCAACCTTGCCACTTCGGAGATCTGGAAGGACCGCCAGAGCGGCGAGCGGCGGGAGCGCACCGAGTGGCACCGGGTGGTGATCTTCGCCGCCCCGCTGGCCGACTTTGCCGAGCGGTCCCTGCGCAAGGGCCTGATGGTCTTCGTCGAGGGCCAGTTGCAGACGCGCAAGTGGCAGGACCAGAGCGGTCAGGACCACTACGCCACCGAGGTCGTGCTGAACCCCTTCAAGAGCCAGCTGCTGCTGCTCGACCGCTCGCCCGGCCCTGGCGGCAACGCGCCGCCGCCGGCCGATGCCGACGATGACATCCCCTACTGAGGTAACAGATCCATGGCGCTCATCAATCTCACCCTTCAGGGCAAGGGCGGCGTCGGCAAGTCCTTCGTCGCCTCGCTCTTGGCGCAGTACTACCAGGGCCGCGGCGGGGCGCTCGCCTGCTACGACACCGACCCGGTCAACCAGTCGTTCGGCGGCTACACCGCCTTCGGCGTCGAGCGCGTGCAGCTCGGCGAGCGGGTCGACGAGATCAACCCGCGCTCCTTCGACGCCCTGCTGGAGAAGCTGGTCACCGCACCGGCCGACGCCACCGTCGTGATCGACAACGGTGCGGCCACCTTCCTGCCCTTGCTGGCCTACATGGTCGAGAACCAGGCCCTCGACCTCATCCAGGGCGCCGGCCACGAGGTGCGCATCCACTCCGTCGTCACCGGCGGCCAGGCCATGACCGACACGCTGGAAGGGCTGGCGTCGGTGCTGCAGTACTTCCCCACCGTCCCGGTGGTGGTGTGGCTGAACGAGTACTTCGGCCGGGTCGAGCGGGTGAGCGGCGGTAAGGTGCAGACCTTCGAGGACGCGGCTCTCTACAAGAAGAACGCTGACCGCATCCTCGCCATGGTGCGGCTGCCGCAGGTGCGGAAGGAGACCTTCGGTCTGGACATCGAGATGATGCTGCGGCGCCATCTCGCGTTCGACCAGGCCGCGCAGGACCCCGAGTTCAGCATCATGAGCCGGCAACGGCTGTCCATGACCTGGCGCAGCATTCGCGCCGCCATGGAGCTGGCGCAGCTATGAGCGCGCCGCTGCCGCCGCCGCAGAGCATCGACGACCTGCGCGCCGCCCTCCTGAAGGACCATGGCGCCTCGGTCGGCAAGGATGACCCGGTGCTGATGGTCTACACCATCCACCGCGCCGCGCTGGGCGAGACCGTCCAGGCGCTCGATGCCTTCCGCACCGCCCTGCGCGACGAGGTGGCGGCGGTCTCGCGCGGCCATACGGCCGAGGTGCGCGCCGCACTGGCCGAGATCCACGACGCCGTCACCTCCGACGCGCTCAAGCAGCGGCTGGCGGCCATGCAGGAGGCGGCGGTACTCGCCGACCGCAGCACCGCTGCCATGCGGCGCCTGGTCTTCCGCCTCTCCCTTCTCAGCCTCGCCACCGGCGTCGCCGCGACCCTCGCGGTCACCGCCGCCGTGCTGGTGCTGCGGTGAGGGCCGCCATGGGCCGCCGCTCGCTCCTCGTCGCCTGCCTCACCGCGCCGCTCCTCGGGGCGGCCTGCGTCCTCGGCGGCTTCTTCCTCATCCTGTCGCACATCCCCTGACTCAAGGACTTCCCATCATGATCCGTCGTCTTCGTGCCCTGCCGCTCGCCGTCCTGCTCGCCCTGTCGTCCAGCCCGGCCTTCGCCGCCGACGACTGGACGGCGCCGATCACCAAGTTCATCGAGACGCTGACCAGCGGCCTCGGCCAGATCGGAGCCGGCGTGCTCGGCCTCGGCATCATCGCGCTTGGCCTGTGGGCGGCGATGTCGGGCCGCATGGACTGGAACCGCTTCGCCTTCGCGCTCATCGGCGGCCTGCTGGTGATGGTCGGCCCGACCATCGTCGCCGCCCTGTTCGCCTCGTGAGGGCGGGATCATGAAAGCCGCCAGCCCCGTCCTGCCGCAGATCCAGCGGCCCATCACCATCCTCGGCCTGCCGCCGGCGCTGTTCGGCCTCACCTCGGCCGGCGCCTTCGTCGCCATCGCGCTGTGCATCTGGTCGGGCCTGATGCCCTTGAGCCTGCCGGCCGGCGTCGCCGTGTTCCTCATCCTGTGGCACCGCTTCTGGCGGGCGACCCGCGCCGATCATCACCATGACCGGGTGCTGCTCACCGCCCGCCGCTGGTGGAAGGGGCGCCTGCGCTCCGGCCGCGCCCTGGTGGCGGGGAGTGCGCGGCGATGATCTGGCCCGACGTGATCGCGACCGGCGTCATGGCCGCGCTCGGCGGCGCCATCGCCGTGCCCGCCGCCCGCCGCATGGTGCTCGGCGACGTCAAGCAGGACTGGCTGCAGGGCGAGCTGGAGCTGGACCACATCGCCGGCGACGGCTGCACGGTGGTGAGCAAGGACGGCGCCCTGACCCGCGTGTGGGCCTTACGCGGCGTCAGCTACGACGCCAAGGTGGAGCGGGAACAACTGGCCCTGCTGCTGGGGCGCCAGGCGCTGCTGCACCAGCTCGGTGGCAAGGGGCTGCAGCTGCGCTGGCTGGCGGTGAAGCGGCGCCGGCCGCTGTCCTGCGCCGGCAGCTGGCCGCACCCGACGCTGGCCGAGATCGGCGCCGCCGAGACGGCCCGCTACCAGTCGAGCTACGAGGTCGAATGGTATCTCATCGCGACGGGGCGGCTGCACCATGTGCTGGCCGATGCGGACCAGGCCGTCGCGTCGAGCCTTGCGGCGTACAAGCCGGAGGCGGTGACGCGGCCCGATGATCCCCACGCTCCTTGCCTGCTGACCGGCTTGCTCAACGGCCTGGTCAGCGGCGAGTACCGACGGGATCTCAAGCCTCAATCGCGGTCTCTGTCCGGTAGCCTGCCGGCCTGCGATCTGCACTTCGAACCCTCGGGGCTGGTGCGCAGCTACGGGCCGCAGGCGGCCTTTCACCGCATCATCGGCATCCGCGAATGGCCGGAGGCGGTGTCGGGGCGGCTGATCGGTGACCTGCTGGCCCTCGATGGCGACCTGGAGATCGTCCAGGTCTGCGACCCCTTCGACCGCGACAAGGCGCTGCTCATGTACAAACGCCAGGAGCGGGCGCAGCGCACGGCGCTCATCGGCAACGCCGCATTGGCCTCGGAAACGGCGGCGGTGCTGGAGCTGCTGTCGGACGGCAGTTCGACGCTGTTCGTGACCCAGTTCCAGGTGATCGCCCGCGCCAACGATGAGCTGGCCCTGGCGCAGTTGGTCAAGCGCGTCTGCGAAGTCCTCGGCGACCGCAGGATCAGCTACTCCGTCGAGACGACCGGCGCCCCTGTCTGCTGGTTCGCCCGTCTTCCCACGGCGCCGGCCAAGCGCGCCGTCGTTCCCGGCGGCCGGCTGTTGCGGCCGCTGGTGCTGCGCGACCAGAACATCGCCGCCCTGTGGCCGGTCCACCACGCGCCGCGCGGGCTGGAGCGGGGGCCGTTCGGCGCCCAGCCCGTGCGCTACTTCATGACGCCCTCCGGTGGCGCCTATGCCTTCCAGTTCCACGTCGCCGACAAGCCGCAGTCCCTCGGCCACTTCCTGGTGTTCGCCCCCTCGGGTGGCGGCAAGTCGACGCTGCTCATGCACCTGCTCGGCGGGCTGGCGAAGTTCGACCGGGTGCGCAGCTACATCTTCGATTCCAAAGAGGGCACCCGCTTCATGGTCGAAGGCATGGGCGGCGCCTATCAAAGCTACGACCAGCTGGCGCTCAACCCGCTCGACGTCGGCGCCGACACGCCGGCCGCCCGCAACCGCGTCTACGCCATCCTGCGGGCGCTGTGCGGCGGGCTCGACCTGACGGCCGAGGACAAGGACGCGCTCAACCACGCCGTCGACCTCGCCTTCCACCTGGAGCCGCCGCACCGGACGCTCAACGAGATCTTCGACCATGCCTTCGCCCGCCGCTCCGACCTGCGGCGCCACTTCAGCCAGTGGGTGGTCGACGACAAGGGCAACACGGGCATGCACGCCCACGTCTTCAACGCCCCTCACGACAGCCTCGCCGGCGTGCTCGACCACTACATGGTCGGCATCAACATGAACGAGGCGCTGGGCGATCCCGACCTCGGCCCGCCGGTGGTGGCGCATATCGCGTCGTCCATCGGCCAGACGGCGGCGCGCAACAGCCGCGGCTTCGTGATCTTCATCGACGAGGCGGCGAAGCTCCTGCAGAACGCCGGGTTCCTCGATCTCGCCGTCGAGATGTTCCGCGAGTACCGCAAGCTCAACGGCGTCGTCGGCATGGCCTTCCAAGACCCGGCGGCGCTGTTCAAGACCGGCCGCGCCGACGCCTTTGTCGAGAGCTGCGCGACGCTGATCTTCCTGCCCAACGCCAATGCCAAGGCGGAGACCTTCGCGCCCTTTGGCCTCAACGACGAGCAGCTGGCCTTCTGCCTCGGCCAGACGGTGACCGGCGGCCGGCGCCAGGCGCTGGTGGTCAAGCGCGACGGCGCCACCGGCTTCGATGAGAGCGCCATCCTCGACATCGACCTGTCGTTCCTCGGCGGCGCGCTGCGGTTCTACCGCTCCGGCGTCGACGCCAACGCCGACCTTGACCGGCTCAAGACCGCCTGGGGGGACCAATGGCACCGGCACCTGTGAGGCCCCGGCGGACGAGCCAGGGTGGCAATCCGGCATCAGAGGCTGCCGACAACCGCCAGAAAGAAGCCGACCAGAAAGAGACATCCCACCACGCCGAGAGCGTGTCTCGTATGCGTCAGGAGCACCATCCGATCATGCAATCGCCAGATCACGACTCCGGACAAGGCAATGAGAAGAACACCGACAACCTGAAGCATGCCGCCACCTTTTCCTCGTTGATCAGCGTCCTTTGCCTCGCGATGACGGTGTCTGCCCTACCGGCCGCCGGGCTGATCTTCGTCACGATCCATGCGGCGGTGATGCTGGTGTCCTGGCGGCTCGACAAGGCAGCGGCAAAGGCGGGCATTTCGCCGGCTCCCGCATGGGAACTGTATGTCGCGCGTCTTCCCCTCGCAATGGCCGGCTTTGGCATCGCTTTCGGAGGTGGCAATGACAAGGCGGTCATCGTCGGCGCTGCGCTCGGCGTGCTGTCCGGCCTGTTCGCCGGCTTGGCCGACAGCGAGGCCTGGAGCCAATACCGCCGCGACCGCATGGCCGTCGGAGGTGAGCGATGAAACGGCGCGTCCTGCTTCCGTCGCCGTCCGTCGGCGAGGCTCGCTACAACGCTCATGTGTCTCTCTCCCTCTCGGGTACGTGCTGGCTGTTCAGCGCCTCCGCCGGCCTTCCGGGCCTCGGCGTCTTCCTCGCCGCCTATGCGTTTGCGCTGGGGATTTCATACCACCTGAGGATCAACGGCGCACAGACCTTGCCGCAAGGTGATCCCGCCGTTGGCGAGGTCCAGCGGGCACGTTGGCCGCTGGGGGTGGCGGGCCTGGGGTTCGGCCTGGCCCACCTGACGGGGAACATCGGGCTTCTCGCCCCCCTGGCCGTCTTCGTCTACTGCGCCTTCGGTTGTGCCCTGGCCGATGTCCAGGCCGACGCCTGGAGCCACGTCCGCGCCCGCAAGAGCGCCGGAGGTGAGCGATGAAACGGCCGCCGTCAGAACTGACCGATGGTGAGCAGCACGATGCCGCTCACGGCCATGATCAGAACAAGAACAATGGGAAGCCAGACATGACTTCCGAGCCACCACGGCCTGAAGAACAGGACGGCAAGGAGGAGGGTGCTCACCCCGATGGCCCCGTAGCCAGCCCACTCCCACACATTCGGCATTTCTCGAACTCCCTCACCTGTCTGGTTCTGTCCGCTCTGGGTGGTCCGTTCACGCTGATGGCGTTCGCGGTCACCTATCCGCCCATCTTCGTGATCATCCGCGCCTTTGAGGTCAAGCACCCCAAGGACATGGCGACCGCCGATCTCGACTTCCGGGATCTGCGCCTGACGCGCTGGCCGCTGGCGATGACCGGCTTCGCCCTCGCTCTCGCGTCCTTGTTCGGCACCCTCAATGTCGTTGCTCCGGTGACGGCCTTCGTGTTCTGCGCCCTTGCCTGCGGTGTCACCGATGCCAGAACCTGGAGCCACATCCGCGCCCGCAAGAGCGCTGGAGGTGAGCGATGAAACGGCGCGTCCTGCCGACCATCGCTCTGGCCCTCGGGCTGATCGTCGCGCCGACGGCGGCCATGGCGACCTATGCGGTGATCGACACCAAGAACCTGGCCGAGGCGGCCAAGCAGCTGTCGGCGCTGAAGGAGCAGATCTCGCTCATCAAGCAGGAGGTGGAAAACAGCCTGCAGATCCTGTCGGTGCTGAACGACGTGTCGACCTTCGTGCAGGACACGGTCAACGCCCTTGGCGAGGTCGGGCAGATCGACATCCCGTTCCTGAACATGGCGAAGATCGCCGGCCAGCTGCAGCGGGATGCCAACTGCCTGCTGCCGGACCTCAGCACCCTGATGCCCGATGTGGATCTCGACGACCTCGACCTGTCGTCGGTGTGCGGGGCGCGGAAGGCCTACGCCAATACCCTGTGGTTCGACCCCGCCCGCGCCCGCGGCATGAGCTGGGCCGAACAGGAGGAAGCCCGCCGCGAGGTGATCCAGCGCCGGGCGCGGGTGCTGCGCACCGCCGCCGTCGACGCCCTGGCCCATGCCGACGTGCAGACCGCCGCCGCAGCTGAGCAGTCCGACCGGGCGGTGCGCGAGCTGGAGACCGCCGCCAAGGCGGCGAAGGACGTGAACACCCGCCTCGCGGTGAGCAACCAGGCATTGCTGCTGATCGCCCGCCAGCAGGCGACGCAGACGCAGCTGCTGGCGAGCCTGCTGAAGATCCAGGGCGCCCAGGCGACCATGAGCATGGTCGACCAGGACCCCATGAGCGACGAGGACGCCCCCAACGTCCGGGAGGATGCCCGATGAGCACCCTCCGTCGTCAGATCCCGTCAGTTGGTGGCGGCCTTCTTGGCCTGCTTGGCAAGGAAGTCAGCCATCTTCTTGTCGTCGCGGGCACGCCCTTTTTCCGTTCGCCAGTCCGGCATGTCGTTGCATTGGCCGGTGAAGATGTTGGTGGCTTCGATCAAGCCGCAACGCGTGCTCTGGTTCCAGGGCTCAGCAGGACTGACCAGCCCCCGGCCAGCCCCCCAGTTTCTGTAGACCTCCTGCCACATCCAGTACACGCGCTCCAGGTCGTAGCCCTGGCGAACCAGATCGGCGTCCTTGCCGGTCAGGGCGCTCAACGTCGCCACGTCCGGTTGGCCGTTCGCCTTCTTCCACGCCTCGAAGGCCGGTCCCACGCGCTCAGCCTCGCGGTCGAAATCCTCGCCTGTCGGCAGGGTCTGCCATGCACGCACCGCGTACTCCCAGTCGACAAACATCTTCTTCCGAACGTCTTGCGCGTCGGCGGCGGTGGAAACAAGGAGACAAACCATGGCTGTAGATAGGGCCAGCAAAGATCGCTGCTTCACCTGCGACATCGTGACGGAATACGTCGATCTCGCGAACAACTTCGTCAGCGATCTCAGCGACGTGCTGATCGGTCCCATGTGGGCGGTCTTCCTTTCATTGGCGAGCCTGTGGATCGTCGTCCACGGCTTCAAAATGATGCTCGGGCAGGCCGATCTGGCCGCACTCGGCAAGGAATTCGTGTTTGTTAGCATAGCAGGGTTGTTGCTGGCAGGCCAAGGACCGGGGCTCGTTTCCCAGGTCTACGACGCCTCACTGGCGGTGATGGGATCGGGCGCCAGTGCGGCGCTGTCGGTGGGGGAGGTCAGCGGCGAAAGCCTTGCTCCCGAGGGCGTCGGTGGCATGACGAAGCTGGTCATGACGGCGGAGGAAGGGGTTTTTCAGGTGTTCCGAATGGCGGCTGCTATGGCCAGCCAGACCGGCCTGATGGACCCGCTGGCGCCGCTGATTTACGCCCTGCTGCTGATCATCCCGTACTTCCTGCTGCTGGTGGTGTTCTTCGCGCAGGTGGTGGTCAGCATCTTCCGCGTGATGATGCTGGCCGCGCTGTCGCCCATCCTGATGATGTGCTTCGGCTTCGGCTGGGGACGCGGCATGGCCTACACGGCGCTCCGCACCCTCTTTGCCGCCTTCATGGTGCTGTTCGGCAGCACGGTGGCCGTGGCGCTGATCCTCTACGGCGTCAAGGCGCTCAACATCGGCGATCCCGCGATGGGCGCTTCCATCGCCGACACCATGACCTTCAGCAACCCCAAGCTGCTGATCGCCATCTCCCTGGGCTGGCTCGGCACGGCCTTCCTCGCCGAAGCCACCAGCATCGCGAACTCCGTCACCCACTCGCAGCTGACCAACCAGGCCGCCGCCATCATCACCGCCGGCGCCACGGCGACCGGTCTCGCGCTCATCGGCAAGCCGCTGAAGAACGTCGCGGGCAACGTCGGTGACAAGCTCAACCAGGCGCGGACCCCCGTTGAGAAGATCAAGGAAAAGCTGAACACGCCGCACTTCGACAAGTGACGGCGCCCGCTCCCCTGTCCCCATCCCCGAAGAGGCCCATCCCCATGAAGATCCTCACCGTCCTCGTCCTCACCCTGGCGCTGGCCGCCTGCGGCGCCCCGCGCGAGATGCCGCAGAACGGCGGCGGCAATGGCGCCGACGAAATGAAGCTGAGCCCCTGCGCCTGCGATCCCATCGACTACAACAGCGAGGGCTTCCGATGGGTCGGCTGAGCCAGATCACGCTTTGCCGCCCGACGCTGCCCACCCTGCGCCGCCGGCGCAAGGCGGGCCAGCCAGTGGCGGCGGAAGCCACTCCGTCGGCGGCCGATGATGCACCGGCGGAACCCGAGAGCCCCGCGCCCGAACTCAACCGCCACACCGCCGTCGCCGAGGCGGACCCTTACGGATTCGCCGTGTCCCATCGGCGCCTCGCGTGGCTGCTTCGCCTGTCGGTGGTCGTCAACGTCGGCCTGCTTGCCTCCGTCGTCGTCCAGGCCAACGCCATCGGCGCCCTGGTGCCGCTGAAGACCACCGAGGTCGCCCTGGTGCGCACCTCGGAGGCCGACGACAAGCTCTACCAGATCGAGCCGATCTCGGAGGACGTGCAGGGCTTCGACCTGCTGCTGGAATCCATGGCGCGGCGCTACGTGCGTCTGGTGCTGGAGATCGACCCGATCACCGAGGCCGAGCGGCGCGCCGAGGCGGCGCGCATGTCCGACGGTGGCTTCTGGCGCGGTTTCCGGCGCGACCGCATCGACACCAAGGAGCGCTCCGACGCGCTGGCCGACGGCGTCATCCGCCACGTCGTGGTCGACGACGCGACGCGCCTGGTCAGCTTCGATGACGACTACAAGCTGGCCGTCGACTTCACCCAGATCGACGAGCGGCGCGGCCAGGAGGTCGGGCGCAAGGCGCTGCGCGCCTACCTGTCGATGACCACCCGGCCGCAGTCGGTGACGGCGGAAGACCGCTTCAGCAATCCGCTCGGCATCACGGTGCTGCAGTTCGTGCTGAAGGAGCGGCCGACATCATGACCGCCGCCCGCTCCTTCGCCGGCACCGCCGCCGCTCTCGCCACGGCCGCCGCCTGCGACATCATCACCACCGGCCGGCCGGCGCTGGCCTGGATGGTGCTGGTCGCCGCAGGGGCCATCGGCGCCGGGGCGTGGACGGCCGCCGCCGCCGTGGCGCGGCGGTTCCACCGCGCCGCGCCGGCCGCGCCTGGAGGCCGCTTTGTCCTGCTGGCCGTCGCCGCTGCCTTCGCCCTGGCCGATGCCTACGCCGGCGCCAGTGGCGCCTCTGGCCGGCCCTTCCTGCTGCCCACCCTGGCCTTGCTGGCGCTCGCCGGCGGGCTGTCGGGCATCGCCAATTGCGCCGCCCTCAGCCGCTCCCTGTCCGAGGACCCTTCCCGATGACCTGCCGCTTCCTCACCGTTCCCGCCGGCCTCGCCGTCTTCCACCTGCTGTCGACGCCGGCGCTCGCCCAGACGCCGGTCGGCGCGCCCCCGCCGCCCCCCGTTCAGAGCGTGCCGCCGAGCCCGGCCGCCGTGGCGCCCACCGCCAAGCCGCCGGAGGGGCCGGCGATCCCGGTGCCGGAGGACATCGTGCAGCAGATCAAGGCCCATGCCGAAGGCGACTTCGGCGACCTGTCGCGGGCGCGCTCCATCGGCATGATCCAGTCGGCCTGGGATGACGCGCCGGAGAGCGCGGCGGTCTTCACCTACGACCTCGACCCCTCCAGCACCTACAAGGTGCGGGTGCGCGAGTACATGGTGACGGTGCTCGAACTGCCGGCCGGCGAGCAGATCGAGGCGGTGGACCTCGGCGACAGCAAGGGCTTCGAGGTGAAGCCGCGCGGCGACCGCCGCCTCGCCATCCGCGCCGGCGGCTTCGGGTTCGACAGCAACATCGTCGTCTACGGCAAGAGCGGCACCGTCTATCCCATCTACCTGCGCGCCGAGGGCTACAACTCCAAGCGCGTCCCCGACCTGCTGGTGCGCATCGACGGGTCGGTGAAGGTGGGGCCGGACAGCGACCCCGCCGTGCCCGGCTTCGAGCCGCTGGGCGGCACGACGACCGTCGCGGCGCCGCTGCCGCTGGTGCCGCCGGCGGCCGTTGCCGAGGCGGCGGCGGCCACCACCGGCAAGGCCAGCGACAAGGATTTCGTCAAATCCGCTCCCTTCAACCCGTCGTCCCTGCGCGGCTGGGGCCAGTACAGCCTGTGGGGCAGCGACGACAGCCTGAAGCCGCAGACCGTCTACCGCGACGACCACTTCACCTACATCAAGTTCGGCGACCGCTGGAAGGACATCGAGCTGCCGACGGCCTACGTGGTGGTCGACGGCATCGACGAGCTGGTCAACACCCGCGTCGACGGCGACACCTTCATCGTCGAGAGCACCCGCCGGCTGGTGACGCTGAAGTCGGGCGACAGCTATCTGTGCATCCGCTACGACGGAGCGGAGGCCGGGGCATGAGCGCCGTCTGCGACGTCGCCCTGGTGCTCGGCCTGACGCTGTCGGGCCTGTGCGCCCCGCCGGCCGAACCGCCACCGGCCGCCGCCCTGCCCGAGGACGACGAAGCGGCGTGGTCGGTGCCCGCCCCGCCGGCGCCGCCGGAACGGCCGCCGGCCCCGGCCATGCCGCCCGTCGTCATCACCAAGGTGGTGCAGATGCCGGCGCCGCCGCCGCCTGATCCCCCGGCGCCGCCGCCGGCCCCGCCGCCGCCCGATCCCTACCGGCTGGCGGCGCAGGCGGCGTGGAACGCCCGCACCGCCGCCCGCCCCACCTTCGACGGCAGCATGAGCACCTACAGGGCCAACATGCCGCAGCTGATGCCAGCATCGCTGACGCCGGGGCCGACGGTGGCGCCGCCGGCCGTGGCGGCCCCGGCGCCCAAGCCCGACTACGAAGGCGACCGCCGGGTTTCCAGCCTGCCGGTGGACAACAGCCGCATCGTCACCACTGACCGCTACATCGTCGGCGTGCTGGAGACCGGCATCAACAGCCAGCTCGACGGCTCGTCGGGCTCCATCGTCATCCAGGTCAGCCGCGACGTGTTCGGCTACCACGGCCGCAACCTGCTGATCCCCAAGGGCTCGCGGCTGGTGTGCGACTACGAGAGCCCCGACCAGATCGGCGCCTCGCGCCTGGCGGTGTCGTGCAACCGGGTGCTGATGGCCGAGCATCGGGCCGAGATCATCGAGCTGGCCTCGGCCGCCGGCGATGTCCAGGGCCGCGCCGGCTTCACCGGCGAGGTCGATACCCGCTTCGGCGAACGCTACGGCACCGCGCTGATGCTGACCGGCATCTCGACCGCGGTGCGGCTCGCGACCGCCATGGCCTCCACCGGCGACAAGACCGCCGACACGCTGGCCCAGGCCACCGACAAGGGGGCCGAGGAGATGTCGACCCGCTTCGGCGAGATCACCGCTTCCGTCCTCGAACAGACCATCGACCTGGCGCCGATCATCACCGTGCCGCAGGGCACGCGCGTGCAGATCCGCCCCTCCGCCGACTGGTACATCCGTGAGGTGACCTCATGAAACGCCTCGTGCTGATCCTGCTTGCCTCCACCTGCCTCAGCGCGCCGCTGCTGGCGCAGAGCACGCCGGCCGATCCGGCGGCGCCGGCGGCGGGCGATCCTGCCGCCCCGACCCAGCCCGGCGCCGCTGACGCCACCCAACCAGGGACCGCCCAGCCCGGCGCCGCCGGCACGCCGGCCGAGGCCGACGCGCTGGTGGTGCAGAAGGTGCCCATGCTGACCCTGCCCAAGGTGTCGGTGGAGGTGCCCGAGGGCGAGCCGATCCCGCTCGACATGACCCTGAAGGCGGTGCCCGGCGCCGAGCCCAAGCTGCTCGAAGGCGTCACCGCCAAGGCCTTCACCCGCTACGTCACGGTGGAGGGCGACCGCATCGGCCAGCTGGTGCTGACCGCCGTCACCAAGGACGAAAAGATCGAGGCGCTGCCGCACGAGCTGTTCGTCAGCCAGTTCGAGATCAAGGCCGCCCCTGTCCTTCCCACCGCCGAGGAAGTGACGGTGGAAGGCGACCAGGAAACCATGATCGCCGCCCTGATGCGCCTGCAGGAGGAAGACGAGAAGGAGGAAGAGGACAAAAAGAAGGACGAGAAGGACGGCCGCGACAGCAAGGACGGTCGCGACGGCAAGAGCGGATCCGGCACGTCGTCCAACCCTGATGCCGCCGGCTACAAGACGCCTGACAGGCTGCAGCAGGCCAAAGGAGACGGCAAGGAGTTCGACCCCGGCCCGCTGCCCGAGGTGGCCATCATCACCGACGGCTGCCCCATCCGCATCGACCGCAGCCAGGGTGTGGCGATCCAGCAGAGCCGCGTCGTCATCACCACCGGCGCCACCACCGAAACCGAGCCCTGCGAGGACGGCGCCACCCGCTATCCGCTGCTGTGGTCGTCGCTGACCTGCCCCGACCGCATCGACGTGAGAGCCCGCACCGCGACCGCCCAGCGCCGCCAGTTCTACGTCAACGCAGCCGGCCAGGAGGTGGAGGTCAAGCGGTGCGAAGACAACCCTGAGCAGATCTTCCCGATTGAGGAAGAGCGCACCGTCTGCCCCCACTTCGTCGACCACGACCGCATGACCGTGGTCGAGCAGGGCTCCTTGCGCTACCGCAATGCCGAGAACGCCACCATCGTCGTGCGCGACTGCGCCCCGGCCGAAGGCGCGACGCCGGTGCCGCTGGTGGAGACGGCGGAGGGCTGCACGCTCCGCCACGACTTCGCCGCCGGCCGCTCCAACCGGCAGACCAAGCTCGTCTACCGTATGGGCGGCCTGACCTATCAGGCCGGCAGTTGCATCGACAGCGACACCTGGTATCAGCACCTGCGGCTCTACGAGACCGCCGCCGGTCAGCAGGTCTGCCCTCCCGTCGTCGACACCACCGGCAAGCGCATCACCCGCGCCAGCCGAGTACAGATCACGGTGGACGGCAAGCCGGAGTTCATCACCGAGTGCCAGCCCGATACCGCGTCGAGCGCGCTCATCGCCACCACTGACGGCTGCGAAAACCCTGGCACCTGGGAGCACAACATCAGCGCCGGCCAGAGCACCGGGCAGGAGCGCTATTACTACACGCGGGCGAACGGCCAGAGGGAATACGTCACCGCCTGCCAGAACTCGTCCGTCACCTATCCGCACCAGATCCAGATCGTCGGC